>JAJDXU010000253.1 GCA_022823105.1 Dehalococcoidia bacterium | reverse complement strand
TCGAGACCGTGTACGCCTGGCCCGGCCTGGGGCTGATGGTCATCGAGGCCATCAACTCCAAGGATCACATCACCGTGCAAGCCGTCGTCATGCTGTTCGCGTGCCTGTACGTAGCCATCAACATCATTACCGACGTTACGTACGCCTACGTCGACCCGCGCATCCGATACAGCTAGAGGCCGCCGGAGGATTTTGAATCATGGCTGTGCAAACTACCGCGCCCGGAGGGTCCGACGCCGCCGCAACCGTTGCCGGCGAGGGCCGTTCCCTGAGCGCCGTCTGGCGGGAGCTCCGAAGGTTTCCCGTTATACCCCTTTTCGTGTTGATCGTCCTGCTGGTGATACCGGCGATCTTCGCAGACGTCCTGGCCCAACATGATCACACCATCGGAGATCTGGACCGGGTGCTGGAACCGCCCGGTTGGGTCCAGGATCGCGAAACGGAACGGACCATCGTCCAACGCGCGAGGGACAACAACACCGAGGTGAGCGTGAACAACGCGCGCCGCAACATCGACAGCGGCGCCGGAACCCTGATCGACACCAACGGAAACGGCCAACCCGACATCGGCGAAACCATGGTGCGCGTGGAGCCCGGCGGAAGCTGGGAATACCCCTTCGGCACCGACAAGCAGGGCCGCGACGTGCTCAGCCGCTTGATGCACGGCGCGAGGATATCCCTTGCAGTATCCTGTCTCGCCATCCTGCTCGGAGGCTTCCTGGGCACGGGCCTGGGGATGGTCGCCGCGTTCCGGGGCGGATTGACCGACGCAATCCTGATGCGCATCGTCGACATCAAGCTGGCGTTTCCATCGATCCTGCTGGCGCTCACCCTGGTGGTCGCCATCGGCTCGGGTTTCAGCACCGTGGTGATCGTTATCGCCCTGCTGCTGTGGGCCCGCTATGCCCGCGTCGTTCGGGGCGAAGCGCTGACCATCAAGGAACGTGATTTCATCGATCGCGCACGGGTGGCGGGCGCCTCGAACTTGAGGATCATGTTGCGCCACATCTTCCCCAACGTGTTCAATACCGTCATCGTGCTCGCTACGCTCGAAGTCGGACACGTCATCATCCTTGAAGCCACGTTGAGTTTCCTTGGGGCAGGCATCCCGCGACCGCAGCCCGCGTGGGGACTGATGGCCGCGGACGGCAGAGAGGTCATCACAAGCTCGTGGTGGATCTTCCTGTTCCCATGCCTGGCCATCGTGCTAACCGTGCTGTCCATGAACCTCCTGGGCGACTGGCTGAGGGACCGCCTCGACCCCAGGCTGCGGAACGTCTAAACTCCCATCACGCCGCGTAAATCCCTACAAAGACCGGAGGACCATCCAGCTAAAACACCAACACCAAAGGCATTCCAACTCTTTCAGGAGGGGTGTAATGAGAAGAAAACGCGTTTTTCGATGGCCGATGATTTTCACCGCGATGGCGTTGTTGACAGCGCTGTTCCTTGTCGGGTGCGGCGGCGCCGCAGAGGAGGCCACCACGGCCCAGCAGCCCGCCAGCCAGCCGGCGGCGCAACAGGCTGCTCCCACGGACGCCCCTGCGCCTCAGCAGCAACAGCAAGCCGCCGCCCCCACCGCCACGACCGCTCCTCCACCCGCCACATCGGCGCCCACTCGTCCTTCATTCGTGGGCACCACACCGGTGGCCCAGGCGCAACCCACCGCCGAGGCGACCGCCACAGATGGCGAGCTCAAAACCAAGGACCTGATTTTCCTGTTCTCGCAGCAGACCCGCCAGGGCATCATGGACTGCGACGTAACGGGAAGCGCCACGAGCCAGCACCGACCGTCTCACGAGTTCCTGATCGATGCGAACCGGTACGACGGTTCCCTGGAGCCTCAACTGGCGACTGACTGGAGCGTCAGCGACGACGGCCGGACGTGGAACTTCAAACTGCGCGAGGGAGTCAACTTCCACTTCGGGTACGGAGAGTTCACCGCTCACGACATCGTCAACTCGTTGAACTACTACACCAACCCCGTGTGTGGCGCGTCCTACTCGGACTACTTCCGAACAAACCCACAGGCGCTGCCCGAAATCGTCAGCGACTATGAGATCAATATCGCGATGGGCGCACGCCCCGAGCTGATCTTCGACTACTGGATCTCCGGCTACCGCGGCCTCCCCATAACCAGCAAAGCCCAATGGGACACCGGTTGCCCCAACGGAGCGGCAGAGTACGAGTCTTTCGCCGAAGTGCCTCATTTGGAAGGGTACTGCTCGGCAGGCGAGCCGACCTTCCTCGAAGAGGGCCCGGCCCGTCTCGGACCCTACCAGTTCGCCAACTTCGAGAAGGGCATCGGCTGGCTGTGGGAACGCGCTCCGGGCGAGCACTACCGTGTTGACCCGGACTGGGACACCATCGAGATCAAGATCATCGAGGAAGCGTCCACCCGCCTGGCAGCCATGCTGGCTCGTGAAGCCCACGTGGCCACCATCGACCGAGCCCTGGTCGGTCAGGCGTTGGACGACGGCCTGGATCTGGCCCCCAGCCAGGTTGTGGCCGTCAACAGCATGATGGTATTCGGCGGCATGTATTTCGCCACCAAGGAAGGACCGGAGTTCGCGCCATATTCCGCCGCATCGTACGACCCCACCGTTCCGTGGGCCGCTCCGGGCGACACCGGCAAGATGGTCCGTATGGCTATGAACAAGGCCATCGATCGGGATTCCATTCGCGACAACCTGTTCGACGGACAGGGCGCCGAGGGCCGCGTGGCCGGACTCATTCCCAGCGCCGAGGCCTTTGGCGGCGAGTACGCCGGATACAACCCCGAATGGGAAAACTCCTGGGAAGAGCTCTACGGCTACGACCCGGACCGCGCCCGGGAACTCCTTGCCGAGGCCGGTTACCCCAACGGGTTCAACGTTCCGATCATCAGCTACACCATGAGCGGTCTCCCCGAGATGAAGGACTATGTCGTTGCCATCGCCGCGATGTGGGAAAACATCGGCCTGACCACCGAGATCCGCGAAATGGAATTCTCCCAGTGGCGGCAGGAATACCGTGGGGCAACCACCACCTGCTGCATCTATCCATTCCGTGGATACGCTGAGCCGCCGCATCCGACGATTCACTTCGCTTACAGCCCGGAACGCTTCATGCGGTTCTACGTGAGCGACACGGTGTGGCAGAATACCTACAACGCCCTGAACTCCCTGAACTTTGAGGAGCAACTGGGCCACTGGCACGCCGCCACGGATGAGTTGTTCTACGAGGTGGCATCCATCCCGTTGCACACGCTCTCCGTGCAGGTGGTGATCGACCCCGAGGTGGTTGAGGAGTACATCTACCTCGGCCCCTACGGTGGACAGTTCACCGACCTGGAACACATCAAGGGCGTCCGCTACTGACCGTACCGGTCAGCCTTACGGCGTCAACCGGAATACTCTCATCCTCCGGCGTCGGCTCGGCTCGAGTTGACGCCGGAGGGGCCGATCTTCACAGGGACAAAGGAACGGACCCGAAATGCAGGCATACATATTGAGGCGAGTCGCCCAAGGCATATTGGCGATCTTCGTAATCTGCACGGTAACCTTCGCGTTGGCCCGCGTTTCCGGGGACCCGCTCAACGTCCTGTTGCCGGAAGAAGCCTCCGAAGAACAGATAGAGCTGATCAAAGCCGAATGGGGTCTGGATAAACCCCTGCACATGCAATATCTCCAGTACCTGGGCAAGTTGTTCCGGGGCGATCTCGGCGAAGCGATTGCGTGGCCCAACTCCACCGCCACCGAATTGATAATGCAGCGGCTGCCCAACACCATAAAGTTATCCGCCCTCGCGCTCATCGTCAGCGGGGTGATCGCGTTTCCTGTGGGGGTGCTGGTCGCCATCAAGAAAGACACCCCCTTCGATTACGTCGGCAAATTGTTCGCCATCCTGGGGCAGTCGGCGCCCACCTTTGCGGTCGGGCTTATATTAATGTGGATCTTCGCCGTCCAGTTGAATTTCTTCCCAACTTCAGGAAGCGGAGGGATCGAATACATCATCCTTCCGGCGGTGGCCCTGGGGTATTACAACGTGGCGGCTTTGATGCGCCTGACACGTTCGTCGATGCTGGAAGTGCTTGATACCGAATACGTCAAGCTGGCTCGCATTAAGGGAGTCCCCGAGTGGAAGGTCGTCTGGAAACATTGCTTCCGAAATGCGTTGATCGTCCCCCTCACCTATTTCGGACTCATTGGCGCGGTGCTGATCACCGGGTCGGTGGTAATCGAGACGGTATTTGCCTGGCCCGGGCTGGGTCATCTGGTGATCAAGGCTATCCTGTTCCGTGATTATGTCGTGGTGCAGGCAGTGGTCCTGCTGTTCGCCACGGCGTTCGTAATCATCAACATCATGGTGGACGTCCTCTACGCCTACATCGATCCCAGAATCAGGTACACGTAGGATCGGCAGCCAGAGTCAGAATCATGCAGAGACGCAGTGAGAGAGGTAAGAGATGGCAGCGGTAACTACAACCCCGGAGGTTGCGGCTCCGGCAACTCCGCAAAGCACGAATCGGGTGGCGGCCGGACTGCGGGTCGCTCGGCAGATTCCGATCATTCCATTGTTGGTCCTGATCCTGTTGCTGGCGATTCCGGCGATATTCGCCAACCAGTTGGCTCCACACAACCAGCGCATCGGCAACCTGGACGACGCCAAGCTGCCGCCCTTCTGGGTGTCGGAACAGTTTGAGCAGCGCACCGTGGTGCAGCGCGCCGACCGCAACCGCCTGGATGTGGAAATCGGTCTCACCAACGCCAACCGCAAGGTTGAGCGCGGCGAGGCCACCCTGCTGGTGGGCGGCGAAGACGGCACCGTGGATCCCGGCGACACCATCAGCTTCATCTCTCAAAAGGGCGGGGCCATGGAGTACCCCCTGGGCACCGACAAACAGGGCCGCGATATCCTGAGCCGTATCATGCATGGCGCCCGCATTTCCCTGATGGTCTCCTCCCTGGCCATCCTCCTGGGCGGAGGACTGGGCACCATCCTGGGCATGCTGGCCGCGTACCGCGGTGGCAAAACCGACGCCATAATCATGCGCATCGTGGACATCAAGCTGGCGTTCCCCTCGATTCTGCTGGCCCTGGTCCTGGTGGCGGCCATTGGAGCCGGATTCACCACGGTCATTGTCGTGATCGCGGTGCTGCTCTGGGCGCGCTACGCACGCGTCGTCCGCGGCGAAGCGCTGGCGATCAAGCAACAGGATTTCATCGACCGGGCCAGGGTTTCCGGTGCTTCCAACGTTCGGATCATGATGAAGCACATCTTTCCCAACCTGGTGAATACCGTGGTAGTGCTGGCCACCCTGGAGGTGGGGCACGTCATCATCCTGGAATCCACCCTCAGCTTCCTGGGGGCGGGCATCCCGGCCCCCACGCCGGCATGGGGAGTGATGGTGGCCGACGGCAGGGACCTCATCACGTCGGCGTGGTGGATCTTCCTGTTCCCTTGCCTAGCCATCGTGCTTACGGTACTCTCTATGAACCTGTTGGGAGACTGGCTGCGAGACAAACTGGACCCCAAACTGAGGAACGTGTAAAGCCATGACTGCTGTTCAGACCGCTACAGATACCATTCTCGAGGTCAACAACCTCAAGACTTACATCTTCACCCGCGCCGCCACCGTCAAAGCGGTGGATGGCATCACTTTCGACTTGAAGAAGGGTGAAACCTTGGGCATCGTTGGAGAGTCCGGCTGCGGCAAGACCATGACCGCTCTCTCATTGCTGCGCCTGGTGCCCAAACCGGCCGGGCGTATCGTCGAAGGTGAAATCGTCCTGAACGGCGAGGACATCCTGCAAAAGAGCGAAGACGAAATGCGCGACGTGCGCGGTCGTCAGATCTCCATGATCCTGCAGGACCCGCAAACCTCCCTCAACCCGGTGTTCACCATCGGCAACCAGCTCCGCGAGGCCCTGGGCATAGCTCACAAAGAAAACAAGAGCTCAATGCTGTCGCGAGCCGTGGACGCTCTGCGCAAGGTTAACGTGGCCGCTCCCGAGCGCCGCCTCGACGACTACCCGCACCAGATGTCGGGCGGCATGAAGCAGCGCGTCGTCGGCGCCATAGCCATGTCCTGCGAGCCGGGCATCATCATTGCCGACGAGCCCACCACCGCGTTGGACGTCACCATCCAGCTGCAGTACCTCCGCCTGCTGAAGGAGATCCAGGCCGAAACCGGTCTCGCCATCATCTTCATCACCCACGACTTTGGCGTGGTCGCAAGGATGTGCGACCGCGTGGCGGTCATGTACGCCGGCCGCATCATCGAGCAGGGAGACGTGCGCGATATCTTCAGCCGCCCGGCACACCCGTACACCCAGGCCCTCATTAACTCGGTGCCCAAGCTCGAAGAACGGGTGGAGCGCCTCTATTCCATCGATGGGCAGCCTCCTCTGCTCTCCAACCTGCCCGAAGGTTGCCGTTTCGCTCCCCGGTGCCCATACGTCGCAGATCAGTGCTACGAGGCATATCCTCATTCCTACCAATTGGCCGACGGACACCACGCAGACTGCTGGGCCCTCGATCCCGACTGGCAGGGCACCCAGATCGAAGAATTCATCCCGCCGACGGGAAGCGCAGGCTAGACGCCGGAACGTCCGCTATCATCCGACCAACTCTGAGGAGGACCCCTCTCCATGGCAGTGGCTACTAACGACACTCTCCTGGAAGTACGCAACCTGAAAAAGTACTTCCCCGTCACCAAAGGCCTCATCCTGATGAAAACCATCGGGTACGTGCAGGCCGTGGACGGTATCTCGTTCTCCATCAAGCAGGGCGAAACCGTTGGCTTGGTGGGTGAATCCGGCTGCGGCAAGACGACCACCAGCAAACTCCTGCTGCGCCTGGAACGTCCCACCGAGGGCGACATCCTGCTGGAGGGCAAGGACATCAACACCTTCAGCGGCGCCGAATTGCAGGACTACCGCACCACCGTGCAGGCGGTGTTCCAGGATCCCTGGTCGTCGTTGAGCCCACGCATGCGGGTGCGGGACATCGTCTCCGAGCCATTGGTCGTGAACCGGAACGTTACCACCCAGGAGAAAAACGAACGGGTGGCCGAGGTTCTCCAGCAGGTGGGCCTGCACGCCCAACAGGCAACGAACTACCCCCACGAATTCAGCGGTGGACAGCGGCAACGCATCGCCGTAGCCTCGGCCCTGGTCTCATACCCCAAGCTGATCGTGCTCGACGAGCCCGTTTCTGCACTGGACGTCTCAATCCGGGCGCAGGTGATGAACCTGCTGAAAGACCTGCAGGAACAATACAACGTCAGTTACCTGCTGATCGCCCACAACCTTGCCACCGTGCGTTACATGGCTCACGAGACCGCGGTGATGTACCTGGGCCAGATCGTGGAGTACGCAGAGACCGAAGAACTCTACAACAACGCTCTGCATCCCTACACACGGGCGCTGTTCTCAGCGGCGCTGCCGTCCCATCCGGACCTGATCCGTGAAGACATCGTCCTCCAGGGCGAAGTGCCGTCGCCGATCAATCCGCCCACCGGGTGCCGGTTCCACCCTCGGTGCCCCTTCGCGATGCCCCAGTGCTCGGAAGAGGTCCCGGTGGAAAAAGAGGTCTCGCCCGGCCATCGAGTGTCATGCCACCTTTACTGACCCTCCCCGACTGATCAGAGAAACAAACGCTCCCCGGGATCCCGGGGAGCGTTTGTCATTCCAGCAAGGGCTACGGTCGGGGACCGATCATAACCTCACTTGATGCCGTAGATACTCCCGTCCTCAGCTCGCACCACCAGCAGGTCGTTGCTCTGAACCGGCGGAATGGTAATCGGCGAACCAACGGAGATTTTCCAGACCAGCGACCCGTCGTGCCTGTTCAGCGAGTAGATGTTTCCCAACCGGTCGCCGAAAATCAGCTGGTCCTTGATGACGATGGGGGACGCCACAATCGCGTTCTCGGCCTCGAACGTCCAACGACGGGACCCATCCCGGGCATCCAGCGCGTACATGGTGTTGTCGTACGCTCCAGCGTAGAGAGTGCTGCCGTATTCGTCCTCCGCGAGAGCAGGGGAGCTGTATATCCCCTGCAGTGGATTTTCCGGCGAGAAGCGCCACAGCCCACCTTGTTGACCGGGGGGGCGCGGCACTCCGGGAACTTGCCACAACCATAGCTGCGCCCAGATCTTCTTCAATTGATACGGGCCCGGTACCTCTCGCTCCTCGCCGCTCACCGCATACAGCTGGCCACTGGACGGGAAGTAGGCTCGTGCCCCGTCGGATGATATGACCGGCGGTCCCGAGATGGTTTTCAGCGTTCGATACCTGAACCATTCCTGCCCTGTGCGCGCCGAAAGAATATAGAAGATGCCCTTGTCATCCCCCACAAACAGCTTGCCGTCGTGTATGGCAACCTCTGCGCTGGCGTCGCTGTCCAGCTGCGTCCGCCAGATCAACGATCCATTATGCGCGTCCAACGCGTACAGCCAGCCCTTCCCCGAACTGATATAGAGGAGGCCGTCGGCCACGACCGGCGCTACCTCCACGGTATCCTCCGCCGGGTAACTCCACCATGAGTCGCCGGTCAACGCGTTCCAGGCGTTCACCGTATGATCGGTGCTGCCAAAGAACAGGAACGTCTCGATCACTGCCGCCGCTCCGGTAATCCTCCCCGCCGTGCCTCCCTCCCATCCTTGCCTGGGCTGTCCATCATGCTGCGCCAGCGAGAATATCCCGTCGGCGGACCCTACGTAGATGTTTGAATGCTGTGCGACCGGTTCGGAGTTCAGTGGCGCCGGGATTAAAGTCGACCAGACCACTTCGCCCTTGGGTGGCGGGAAACCGACCTGCACGTTGCGGCTGTTTTGCAAATCCCGGCCGCTAATGGTCCATACTCCGGGCGCGGCATCCGCCGTCATCTGGGACTGGATGTTCTTGAATAGAATGAGCGGATTGGGCGCGAAGGGATAGTTCACCCAGATCACGAAAATGATCAGCAGCGCCACCATCGACGCAAGTATGATCCGTTTCCAGGACAGCCGGTTGAGCAGCCAGTTGCGGCGACGGTGCTGCGCCCAAGCCGGCAGACGCACGATCACCTGGGAGCATCGCTCGCATCGCATCCCTATCCGCTGGTTCCGCAGCCCGCAATATGGGCAGTTCGCCTCCAGCGGATCATCGACCTGGACATCATCATCCGTCAGGCCCGCCTGCCCGACGTCGATCGCCGTCCCTCCGACCGCCTCGGCAATCATGGCGCCTTGCGGTTCGGCACTCGACCCCGTTAGTGGTTCGGCGGCAAAAGCCAACCCCGGACTTTCGACCATTGGCTGGGGCGACAAATCCGCCTCAGGACGGATTACGGATCCCTCGGTTCCAGAGTCAAGCGCCCGACCTGCATCGGGCGAAACCCGGTCCACGGACTCGTCCAGCGGGTCGTACGTCTGGGGACCCAGGCGCGACCGAAATTCCTCCTGACCGGAACCCTCCGTTTCCTGTTCCCTCAGTCGGCCAACAAAACGCCGGAGAATGTTGCCAAAACCTGCCATTAGGCCAAACCCCGGATCACATCCCTGCTAGTTGTTCGCCAACGTTCCGTTGATCAGGAGGCTCCGGACCCCGGGCGTGAGCGCATGCGCGCGCTCCAGCAGCGCATCACCCTTCACGTTGGTGATGGGATGCGGACACATCAGGTACGGGAAGTTCGGGACCCCCATGAGCCGCGTGTATGCCCGTGCCGTGTTGGCAAACACGGTGGTGATGATCGTGGCTGCGGGTATGCCCTGCCGCTCCAGGGTAATTCCGTCGTGCAAACTGCCCGACGAGCAGCCCCCTCAATCACCCACGCCGGCAATCACGAAGTCCGCATTCCGATGCAGGTCTGCCATCACCTCCGGAAAGGGAGGCAGCGACGCGCTGTGTTTCTTGGCATAAAAGATGTCGGCGAACTCGAACTCGGCATCCAGCTCCCGCGCGATGGCCCACAGGATCGCGTCCGAATTCGCTTTCGAGTTGTCCAGCAGGCCCAGGCGTTTCCCGCGCAGGTCCACCGGCCGTTGGGCCATGATCATCGCAACTTCGCCCGGATCGAACCCGGTGGGGTCAATTAGTTGTACGGTTGGTCGGCTGGCGGTTGTCATTTCGATCTCCTTTGACCGGTCAGTAGGTCCGGGCCCTAGATCGCCGTCGTCACGGCCGGCACCCCGAAGTAGTTCATAATCAGCTCACTGTAGATTCCGCTGTCTCCTCCCGCTTTCACGATGAGAATATCGTCCGGGCTTTCCACGGTGAGCAGCCGCTCGTCGTCATCCCCCGGCGCCACTTCGCCGTGCGCCATCCCCAGGCGCTTCAACTCGCCCACGGACCGCCAGGAGTTCTCGTACAGGTATTCCTGCATGTTTCTGCGGCTCCAGCCCTGCCGACCCAGCAGTTCCGAGTGCCAGTGCCCCACCACCCATACCCACTTGATCCCGCGCCCAAAGTAGATCCCCAACCCGTGGTTCGCCATCCCGTCCGCTATCGAGTCCAGCAGGCTCTCTCCCGTCGTCCCATAGCGATTTCCGTGCATGGACGGGTCCTGAATTGTCGCCACGGTAACGGTGGACTGCTCAGGTTCGTATCCCAGGCTGACGTGGAACGGTTCCCAGGGACTGTTTTCCTCGTCCTCTCCGAAAACCACGCCGAATTTGGTCAGGCTCCCCATGCACCCCCGGTCAAGCACGCCCGGCCTCTGCTCAAACACGTTGATCAGAATCAGGCGCAGCGCCCGCCCGATGGTCGCGTTGGCGCGATACCCGGGGCTGAACAGGTTATCCGTGCAATTCAGCTCAATTTCCCGCCGTATCGGTCCGTTTACGATGGTCAACAACCCGGTGGAGTTGGTTACGGCAGAAACCTCATGGATGGAGTTGGGATCGAACTCGAACAACGCCCTCATCGTCGCCAGGACCACGGGAAAATAACTCGGGAGACACCCTGCCATAACAGCGTTGGCCGCCGCCTGCTCCGCGGTCAGCGTCCTGCGACGCACCTCAACTTCGCCCAGCATGGTGCCGGGAGCCAATCCCACGGCGTCCAGCATGGCCTGCACGCGCTCTGCCGTCGGAGGCACCACGGGCAATCCATCCGTCCAACCGCGCCGGTAACACTCCTCGATGGCATCCAGGCTGTCGGGATACTCAATCACCGACGCGCGTTGTACTTGACCGACCATTGATGGGCTCCTTCAAAAAACACTAAACCAGCCTATTCTACCAAATGGGGGGAACCTAATCACAACTTATCGTCCCAATTGCCGGGCAATCGCGCCTTGCGGTGATCGGCATGATCACCGCACGCAATGTTCGAGTGCGTTGATATTGTCCGTTGTCGGCGGCCTTCCAGATACTCCGATTCAGTCCGATTCGGTTCCAATTCGGCGAACACAAACCTGACCGACGTATGTTTTGGCGGTCGAAAGCGGATGTCGCATGTGGTCTGGTTCGGCATCATCACGCAGGTCATTCAGACGCAATTGCCCAGGGCACGCGAGCGGGGTCTTTGGCTTACCGGTCTAAACCGGGTTGAGGACACGGCTAACGCGCGGGGGCGGGTAGGTCCCAGCGGAAGAATTCGCGGTAGCGGTCTTGCCTGGCCCAGGGCAACAGGTTGAATACGATGGCCTCGTACTCGGGGACGTCGCCCCGCAGCCGGATGTCCTTGAGGTAGCGGCCCAGGTCGGCGTAGGTGGGGAGGAGGAAGCCGGCTTTGGCGATGCGCCGGATTACGTCGGCGGGTTCGGGAGGTTCGGAGGGGTCCCATTCGTCGGAGACGGCCTCGGCGATGCGGCGGAGTTTGAGGATGGCGAGCTCGCGAGCGAAGCGGCGCATGAGGGCGTTGACCTGGCGGCGGATTT
>JAJDXU010000438.1 GCA_022823105.1 Dehalococcoidia bacterium | reverse complement strand
AACCTAGTAAGAGAGGGAGACATAGAGAATGGCCGCTACGCTGCATGACGTAGTGAGCGCGAACTTGGTACTGGTAGGCATTGGCCTGCTCAACCAGCCAGACGAAGCTGAGCGATTCAGGAACACGCTCGATACTGATATGCGTCTGGAGCTCGGCTTAGTAGCTAACGTTCCGACTGGTCTAACGGAGCCGAGCCGAACTTTCACATTGAACCGAGAAAGGATAGCGCTCAACCTATCCTCGTCCCGGTCATCAATCGCCCGTGAGTATCCTAGCCAATCGGACTTGGGGCGGTTAGCTCAGGTTGCGTCATTAGCGATTGAAAGCACTGATTTGGATGGTGATACCCTTCAAGCCTTTGGCTATAACATCGAAATGGTTTTCAACCAAGACACCGGACAGTCAGCTACCCGATACCTTGGTAAGCGCCTTTTTGATTACGGTTTGCTTGGGAAGGAAGGATGGAACCTCTTGGGTGGAAGGGGACAGCTAATTTTCAGAGATGATGTGGGCCAATGGACAATCACAGTGGAACCAAGGTTTGGTGAGGAATCTACATCAAGATTCTTCCTTAGCCTGAATCTTCACAAGGACGAGCAACGCCTGCCTACAGAGGGCGAAATCACAGATTCTCTGAAGGAGATCTGGCAGGAGGCGTTGGCGTTCATAGATCGCTTGGACAAGCGAGGCACATCATGATGGCAATCAGCACTATCGAACCAGTTACCCAGCGGTTGGCACAAGAGAAATCGCTGTTCGAATTGGACGATTGGGATCAAGCACTGGTGCCACGGTTCTCTGGCGTTGTGTACTTGGACGCTGCGGGCAGCGCCAGAGGCCACCGCATTGCTGTGCCTGATGATGTCATAGGGAAGATTCGAGGCGTTAGCGGACGGCCAATGATCATCCGCGTTGTGTCCCAGCAGATGAGGATGGGCTCCTATCTTGGTCATGCTAATTCAGTCGGGTCTTACACCAGTGGCTTCAACCTGTTGTACCTTGACCCGCAACGACCAGACGATTCTGTGGCATCAACTGCGACAATCCAGCCGGAGTGGTCTTTCGACCCATACTCCACATTCAGGCTCGGTACCGAGACCACAATCACGACCTACCCGGCAGTCCAAGAATTTGCCGCAGGCGTCGACGGAGCGAAGCCATCTGCTGAAGTGGTCGAGATAGCAACTCGCCTTGTACAGGCTGCTCTTGATTACACCGCAGACTCCGAAATTTCGGTGGATGTTGATGGTGCTTTATCTTTCGTCCTGCGGCTGAACGATGGCCGGTTGGTTTTAGCGGAACTGGACCCGGATGGTGCCATTGATGCCAGCAAGTACGACGACGAACAGGGCACGAATGTCGAGCGTTTCCCACGGGCAACAGCGGAAGAATTCATAAAGATCTTATAGCCACACCTCCATGCCAGTGCCGGAAGACGACATATTGTGCCGGTTCATCCGCCCCAAGGACTGGAGCCGCATACTCAACCGTCCCAAGCCTGGGGCATTCAAACAGGCAGCGCTTTCCGTCTGGCATGTTGCTAGGGTACAAGAGCATGGATTCAGTATTGAAGACCTGCGTATAGATCATCTTGTCGGACATGGTCAATCGCACCACACCGCTGGTGATTATATTGATTGTGCTCGTGAAGCCGCGCAAAGAGATGGTGAACCGTTCCAAGTGCAAGTGGAATGGCGTCCGGAAGACCAATATGTGGCAGAACCCTGGCGCTGCTGGCGTTATGCCCACGTGCAAGTAGAGGCAACGGAAGGACCACCGCAGTTCCTCGCCGAGTTCCGTCGAGTGCTTGCGGAGAGATCGCGGATCGTAATATCACCTGACCAGTGTCCCCATTTTCCTTGTGCGGGCTGACGCTCCCATCATCGTCATCGGCGGCGGGCCCGCCGGCTCCACATCGAACACTCCATTCAGCCATGCTATCCTGTAATCGCGAGGCTGTGCTATGAAAACCATCACCATATCCATCGACGACGAGACTTACCGCCGATACCAACATAGAGCAGAGGCGGTCGGCGCCTCGCTGGAAGCGTGGGCGGCCGCACGTTTGGAGGAAGCGACACCCAAACGGACGTCCAAAGCCAAAGCGGATGCTGAAAAAGCCCGCCGCCAGAGGCAAGAAATTATCGAATGTATCCGGTCGGAATACCCCGGGTTCAGCGCCGCAGACCGCCTCCCTCGCGAAGACCTGTACGATCGCAATGCGTCTCGCTGATACCAATATCTTGCTGTACGCGGTGAGCCCATCGCCGGAGGAAGCCGCGAAGCACCAGTTGGCAAATCGGCTGTTGGACGAAGGCGATCTGGCCTTTTCGGCGCAGGTCCTGCAGGAGTTCTATGTCCAGGCCACCAACCCGCGGCGGTCATGGCGTTTCAGCCATGAAAGGGCAGTCTCTTTCATCGAGTCGTTGCTGGATTTTCCCGTCCAACCGGTGAACCTGGAAGTCGTCCAAAGCGCCCTCGCCATGCGCGCCCGCTTCGGCCTGAACTACTGGGACTGCGCCATCCTGGCCGCCGCACGGCTCATGGGCTGCGATGCGGTGTACTCGGAGGACATGAGCGACACCCAGGACTATGACGGCCTCCGCGTGATAAATCCCTTCGCCCACCTGCCTCAGCCTGCTTAGCCGCCAGCGCCCGTGTCCGAGCCACCCATCATCGTCATCGGCGGCGGGCCCGCCGGCTCCTGCGCCAGCGCCCTCCTCGCCCGTCAAGGACATTCCGTCGTCCTGCTGGAGCGCGAGCGATTTCCCCGTGCCCATGTTGGCGAGTCGCTGCTGCCTGCCAGCATACCGATTCTGCAGAACCTGGGCGTGATGGACGAGGTGCAGCGGGCCGGGTTCACCGTCAAGCGCGGCGCGACCATGATCTGGGGATCCGACCGGGGACCGTGGAGTTGGCATTTCAGCGAGACCAACGCCAGCAACCCCACCTCATACCAGGTGTGGCGGCCCGAATTCGACGCCATCCTGCTCAACAACGCCCGGCGCGCCGGCGTGGACGTGCGCGAGGGCTGCCAGGCCACGGGCGTGATATTCGACGATTCCGGAACCGCCGTAGCCGTTCGATGTCGACCGACCGATGGGTCATCCGGCGAGACCGAACTCCCGGCGCGCTACGTGGTGGATGCCAGCGGACAGGGCGGCCTGCTGTCCCGCCAGCTTGGGTTGCGACAGTGGGATGACTTCTTCCGGAACCTGGCGGTGTACGGCTATTACCAAGGCGGACAACGCCTGCCCGTCCCCGACGACGGCAACATCCTGATCGAGTCGCAGCCGGACGGATGGCTGTGGCATATTCCCCTGCGGGACGGCTGGGCCAGCGTGGGCGCAGTGGTGGACGCTGAGACGGGCCAGCAGGGCATCCGCGAACTCGGGCCGCAGCGGTTCCTGGAATCCCAGGTGTCCGCCGCGCCGCGCCTGTCAAAGATGCTGGCATCGGCAAGGTTCGTGTCCGGCCCCGAGGTGCTGCGGGACTGGTCCTATCGCTGCAAGTCGTTGTATGGGCCGGGTTACATCCTGGTCGGCGACGCCGGATGCTTCATCGACCCGCTGTTCTCGTCGGGCGTCCACCTGGCCCTGACTTCGGGGACGCTGGCGGCTGCCGCCGTCACGTCAGCCCTGGAGGACCCGACCATCGCCGCGCCGGCGGGGCAGGTGTACCAGCAACTTTACTACAAGGAGTACGGGCACTTCCGGGAGTTGGCGCGCCTCTTCTACTCCAGCAACCGCACTGCCGATTCCTACTTCTGGGAGGCCCGCCGGCTGCTGGACAACGACCCGTCGCTGACGCCGCGGCAGTCATTCATCCAGGCCGTTGCGGGTCAGCCGGCCCGCGGCTACGAGCGGGTTGTGCTGTCCCACGGGGTTGCGCCCGTTGCCTATGGCGACAGCGTGACAGCAGTGGAAACAGAGCGCGACCGACGGCAACGCGAGGGATTGCCGCCGGACATCCCTTTGCGTCTGGCCGACGGCGTCCTGCTGCAACGGCAGCCGGTATTGGCCGATGACCGGTTCGTGTGGGGCGTCGGCCTGATCACAGACGGGCACCCGGAGGGCCTGCCCTGCAGCGCATTGGTGGCGCAACTGCTGGCGCGTCTGAACGGACGGCGCACCGCCATTGATGCCATCGCCGACCTCACCAACGGCATGGACGCCGCGACCATCAGGCAGGTCGAACCCGCGGCGCGACAGGCGTTGCAGATCCTCTATGTGGACGGGGCGATAACGACGTAGGGGCAAGATTGCCAAATCACCATATCCTCACGCTATCTCAGCCGCCGTTTTTACCGTCCTTAGCTCATGCGCTGCTAGACACGTACCGTTGATACAATGGCGGCGGCACGGGATATCCGGAGCCTGCCGTTCGACATTATCATTGGGCGGCTTGGCAACCGAGGATGACATGGTAACTAAAGTGCAAGCAGATGCCATCTTGGCGGAACCGAAGGTTATCGCAGCCAATCTGCTGTGGCGGTTCGACCGTCGTGCTTACCGACTAGAGGCGTCCGTACTTGCTGAGGAATCCGGTGAACTATTGAAGCTGCGCGGTTACGTAGGGCGGCGAAACCGGAGTTTTGTGCTACTGTACCGGAACACTCCGATCAGAAAATACACCGTGCATCGTTTGCATATTGACCATGAGACCGGCGAGAAGACGACTGAACCGCACAAGCATACTTGGGACGAGATCAACCAGGACAGGAAAATCTACTTGCCCGATGACATTCGTATAGGCAACACCAATCACGAACTGGTCGATTTTTTGCAGGAATGCAATATCTCGTTGCGCGGAACTTACGCCGACGAAGAGTTCTCTGAATTAAGGCAAGGAGATCTCTTATGAACCCTGACAATGTGTGCCCCGACGTGGTTAGCAGGTACTTGACTCAACTGTCCGCTGACTTTGAGATTTCCCCTTCCGATGGCGGATGCTATGTCGCTACCCCGTTCACCCGTCCTGACGGGGAAGTGATCGAGTTCGAGATTGCCTCCCTTCCGGGTGGCCAAACCCGGTTGGCGGATATGGGCGACACGTTGGGTTACTTGTCCGTGAACGGGCTTACCCTGACGCGCAGCATACTGGATAAAGCGCGGAACATTGCCAGAGGCTACGGCGTGACGCTCGAGCGCAATATGCTCGTGGTGGATATCACGGACAGCATAGCCAGCGAGGAAATGCACCGGCTGATTCAGGCCACCCTTGCCGTTACCCACTTGATTCAGGGTCGGCGTACCGGCGGGCGGGTGGTCTTTGATGATGAGGTCGAATCCTTTATCATCCAAACTGGGGTTACTTACGATTCAGACTACCGGGTTAGTGGCTTGCGGGAAGCCCATACTTTCAAGTTTCATGTTAACTCTGGAGCGAATCTGCTGATTCAACCGCTGTCTGCCGCCAGCGCATCTGCCGCCCACGCCGCCGCTGAGCGGTGGGCCTATCGGTTCATCGACGCAGTTCAGCAGCACGAGGACTTGCGTCCAGTGGTGGTACTGGATGACCGCAATACCCGCAGCGGTGTCTGGACACCTAGCACTCAAGCCCCTATTAACGATTTTGCGATTTTGTGGGAAGACCGGGAACAACTTGAAGACCTACTGGTAAAAACCCTAGCCTGAACGCGCTGAATCCGGCAATTCCAAGGTCAAACCATCCCCGCCTATGGCTTCACCCAGGTTTCCGACCACGCGCAGCAGGCCGTGCTGCTCTGGGCGGGCCCGCGCATCTCCAGCGACACGACGCCGGACAGGGCCTTATCGCCCACGGTGATCTGGGCCTGCCGCGCCGGGAAGAAGCAGCTGTACACCCCGTGGGTGCGGCCGGATGCCTCGCCGGCGGGGTTGTTGAGCATGTAGGGCGTGAGGAAATCGTGCCAGCTCAGGACGACGGTCTCCGTTGACGCCGCCACGTGCTCGTTGTAGGCGCTGTCGATTCCGCCGGACCTGCTGAACTCCGCGTGGATGACCGGCAGCGAGGTGTCGCCGAACTCTGGGAACAGCATGCTCTCGATCTCTTCCTGCACGTAGCGGGTCATCGCGACGTTGTCGGAGTACACCCGCGCCCGGCCGCCATCCACCTCATCACTTTTCAGGAACAGTACGTGGCCGGCGCCGGCCGGCGTCCAGAGCACGCGCCAGTGGCTGGTTCGCGTGGTCTGGGTTCCGCCCTCTTCCGGGGAGAGTCGGATGAAAGAGTTTTCGCCGGTGAGGCGAATCTGTACGGGATCAACTGGGCTGGTCATAGGTGGCATCTCCAGGTGGTTCAGGGTTGTAGCGTGGTCACGCCATATTTCGGAATATCGCCGTCGTTGGTAATGATAATGAGGTCTTCAATCTGCGCCTGCGCTACCAGCATCCGGTCAAACGGGTCGCGGTGGTGCAAGGGCAACCGGCCTGCGGTTTTGGCGTGTAATGAGTTGATGTCCAGCAACCGGAAACGAGAGTCATCCACGACCTGTTCCGGTTCCCGGTCCAGAGGTTCCAGCTTGCCCAGTCCCTGTTTGATGGCCATCTCCCAGATGCTGGCAACGCTGATGAAAACCCGGTTGGCGGGGTCGCCAAGAATCCGGTAGGTTTCTTCCTTCAGGGTTCGAGCCGACGTTGCGTACCAAAGAAATACATGGGTGTCGGGCAGGTAGTCCGCCATGGTTATTTGTAAAAGTCTTCGATGATGTCTTCAGGAGTGTCGCAGAAATCTTCAGGCACCACCAATTGCCCTTTCAGCACGCCCGGTCGAGGAGTCGGCCGGTACGCATCGTGAGGCACCAACTTGACCCACGGCTGGCCATCTCTGAAAATGACCACCTCACGCTGGAACCAGGATTGCTGGGCTAGTTCGGCCATCTCTTCCGGTAGATCGTTCACGTCGATTCGCATTGTGCTTCCCTCCACGCGCCCGGATGTTTCGCCGGTGCTGGATTCATCCCCCATTATAGCCCGTCCGCCGCCGCCCGCATCGTCTTCAGGTACTCGTTGCTGGCGCCCTGGATGAGCCGCCCGACGGTGTTGTGGAAGTAGCGCACGCCCAGCTCCAGGTAGTGGGGAACCAGGTTGTCGGGACAGCTGCAGCCCGCCGTGATGCCGGCCGCCGCGATCTGCTGCACGCCCTTCTCCACCAGCGCCTGCACCTCGGGATGGGTCTGCTGACCCGGGTAGCCCATGCTCTGGGAGAGGTCCCCGGCGCCGATGAAGTACACGTCCACGCCCGGCACGTTGATCAGCTCGGGGATGTTCTCGATGGCTTCCACCTCCTCCAGCATCAGGCACACCAGCGTGTTGCGGTTGGCGTCGGCCACGTAGTCGGGCGTGGCCTGGTTGAACCCGTATTCGGCAGGCCGGCCGCCGCTGAATAGGCCTCGGTCGCCGTCGGGGTAGTACTTCACCGCCTTCACGGCGGCGCGGGCCTCGTCGGCCGTGTTGACGTGGGGCACCTGCACGCCCCAGGCTCCCCGGTCCAGGAACGGCGCGATGATCTCGGGGCGGTTGCCCACCGGCCGCACGATGGGCGCGGTGCCCGAGTATTCGGCGGCGCGGATCATGTCCTCGGCCAGGTCCACGGTGATGCTGCCGTGCTCGTTGTCGATCAACACCCAGTCGTAGCCCAGGAACCCCAGCATCTCCACCACCGCCGCAGAGGGGAAGGTGATCATGGAGCCGAACACGGGCTTCCCTTCGGCCAGTTTGGTTTTCATGGTGTTTTCGCGCATGTCGCTCTCGTCTCCTGCTGTTCGGTTCCCCGAATCCTATGCCCGCTGCGGGCGAGCGTCAACACCGCATGGGCCTTCCGCGCACCCACTTGGCAATTGCGTGGTGAAAGGACGGAAAGGTCGATTTCCCGCTCATCTCCTCTCATTTCCGCTAATTCCAGTAGGGCATTGGGCGGGTCGTGGGGCTGAATTGGGGGCCGAAAGAAGGGTTTTGGTGGCAGTTGCAGTGGTTTTGGCGGACGGGTGGGTGGGTTTGAGGGAGGGAGATCCGCGGTGTTGGGAAGTGGGCATTGGGTCGGCCCTCGCACGCCCGGGTGGGGGGGTGGATGTAGGATCTGGGTAATATGGTACGGATGGGGTGGGAGTTAGAGCAAGGGGGCCGTGTCACCGGGGCGGTGGGTGTCTGAACCGGAGTGTTGTGGGGGTTTTGGGGAAATATGGGGAGCGATGGCACGTTTTTGCCACAACAGGCAGGTGATGCACAAAAAGTTGGGCGTTTTGGCAGGGCACCGACAGGAATGCCTGTGCTACCTGAATTGGGGCGCTGGCAGTGGCAGGTTGCGCCAAGTGGGTACGCGTGAGCGCACGGGCTCGTGGGCTACCCCCTCAGGCCCGAACAACCGAAAAAGCCGGCCGATCGCAACATGAAAACGCCCTGCCGTAGAACATGCAGGGCGGCGGGAGACTTGTCCTCGGCAGGAAGTCGACGACGTTACGGCCGGAAGGTTCTCAGTATGCTTTCGCGTTCCGCGCCGTACTGAGACAGCACGTCCTCGCAGACGGCGAAATCGGTCACGAACCCAAACGGTTTCTCGGGATGGCTGGTGGATATGCTGACCAGCGCTACATGTGAACGCATGCATTCCTCTTCAGCTTCACGCGAGCGATATTCCAGGCGAAAAAACACCTGGCCGCCGATCTCCACGGGCCGTGCGGAAACCCTTTCCAGGTATACCCATTCGTTCCCTTCCGCGACCAGGTCCAGGTATATGGTCCAGAAGAAACCCGTCAGGAAACGAAGCTCCGTATTCCGGTCGGTGTAAGGCGGTGAAATCCTGAAAGTCCTGATGATGGAGGTGCGTTCGAGGCCATAGGCGTCAAAAAAGGTGAACTGCCTGATGAGACCTTCGCCGCTCTCGCCGGAAATGAACCAACCCTTGGGTATGTCGATGCTGTACCCGTAATCCCAGCGAAGGTTCCGGTAGGTTGCTTGGTCCGGTCCTCCTGCTTCATAAGTAGGCAGGCGATCGCGTACCTCGTTGCTGGCGATGGCAAGGTTAATTCCGGTAATTATCCGGTCACCCAGTGTCTCGTATCCGGCAGTGTTAACGCCGATGACGTTGGCGAAACGGTCCAGCAGCGGTCCGCCGCTGTTGCCGGGGTTGATGTCGGCGTCTATCTGGATCCAGTCCGTGTCTTGAAAAATTCTGTGCGGCGCTGAGACTATGCCCGTGTTCAACGTGGGAGCGGTTCCCAACTGTGAACTAATCGGGTAGCCCCAGGCAGACACCTCATCGCCATAACCCAGGGCGTCGGAATTACCCAGGTCCAGGGTGCTGAACGTCCGGTTGGAACTCAGCTGGACTGCTGCAAGGTCAGCCAATATGCCTTTTCCGAGCACCTTTCCGGTGAACTCAACGGTCTCCCCGTTTCCGAGGATCATCTCCGCCGTGATGGTTTCGGCGTCGTCCACCACGTGGCGGTTGGTGACCATCAAACCGTCCGAGCGAACCATGAAACCGGTACCGGTGTAGGTGTTTCCGTCGGAGGGCACCACGGTTAGATTGGCGATCGCCGGTCGGACCAGTTGCCCCACCTGCGCAATGGAAAGTGGCTCCGTCGTATCGGGAGCCACGGTTAGCTCGAATGCAGGGCAGGAACCGCCGTGGTCGGTCACTGTCAGGTACTGCCAGGCCGGGTTGCGGGGCCAGGTGGGATGCCCGTAGCGCGCGTTGTTGGTGAGTACTGAACACGCGTGGTACGCCCCCTCCTGCAACCCGTGCATGGTGTGGGAGGGACGGTCTGGGCTGAGGTTCTGGGCCTCGACGTCAACGTAGACGAACGCCTCCTGCCAGTTGCCGGTCACGGTGGCCTTGGCCCGGGGGTAGTCCCGGTCCATGTTGACGCAGCCGATGCGGTAGTGTGTCGCGCCGTAAACGGCGTCCCAGCTGAGTATCACCTCGCCGGGGTTGTGGCCGTTGAACACAACGATGTTGGTGGTCGGTGGAACTCGGGTGATGTCCTGGGCGTCGGCGGGAACGACGCCGCTGATGAACGCAACTGACAGGATGACGACGGCCAGCGTGGCAAAGAGTTTTATCGACTTCAAGCTGCTTGCTCCGGGTGGATGGCGACCGATGGGTATCTAATAGGCTTTGAACCCGCCTGAGGTTCCAGCATTGTTTTCGCCGTCACCTGGGCGATATATGCCTCCCGGCTGATGTTGCAGGAGCTCGGGCGCTTCTTCGACGCTGGGTCGTTCGGCGAACCAGGCTCGGAACGAATCTGCCGCTTCTTCGGTCATCGTGTTCTTGTGCACCGCCTGGTACAGCATCCATTCGACGTCGATTTCATCGGCCTTCATGGCGTCCAGGGTCGAGAAATGTTCCATTCCGTCGGGCCGATCGGAGAGCCATTTGGATAGGGCGCCGGAGTTCCCGGATCCCTCGACCTCCTGGCCTGCGCCCGGGTCCGTTCCGTCACTGGGCAGTTGTTCCACGACCACGGCCGGCGGCTCCACTGGCTCGGCTACGGGCGGCCTGGCTTCCAGGCCGGGGTCAACCCCGTCGAACCGGCCGGACTCTACCGCCGGTTGCATCTCCGGATTTTCGCGGTCGTTGGCGGCGAACAGGGTGCCCACCGCCAGCACCGTCCCCAGCAACAGGATAGTTGCCAGCAGGGCCAGCCGAAAGCGTCCCAGCGCACGGATGTTGTTCATGATGCTCTTGTCCTTCATTGGTCAGCCGATCAAATATAAAAATAGGCCCAACAATGTTAGCACACGTCCAAATACTTTTGCCTGTGGATCAACATACTTACCGGGGACTTTGGTGCATAACCCACGTAGATAGGCCATGCTTTTGTGTGTCCGGGGCCATCATCAACGGGCGCCGAAACGCGCCTTGGATGCTCCGGCAACGCGACGTTCCGTCGAACCACTCCCCCGCCGCTGAACGTGGTGGACCTTCGATCAGGCCCCGAGATGGAGTGTCGTCCCGGGGAGGTCGCCCACCAGACCGGTTGGTGGAGACTCGCTGCCGGTGAGGCTAGCGGCGCCGCCACACCAGGTAGCCGAATATTATGAGCGCCAGCCCACCCACGATGGCCAGGATTATGATCAGAGTGTTGCGGGTGCGCGGCGTGGTCACCACGTTGATGAGCGTGTCGCGGACGCGGGGTATCGCGTTGCCGATGATGGGGACGCCGGGTTCCTGGAGGTCCGCCGTGCCGGTCTGCTCCGGGACCGGCGTGGGTGTGGGAGTAGGCGTGCGGGTCGGTGTTGGGAGCGGCGTCGGCGTCAGAGTAGGCGTCGGTGTGGGAGTCGGCGTGGCCGTCGGAGTGGGTGTAGGTGTGGGTGTGGGCGTGTAGGTCGGGGTGGACGTCGACGTCGGGACCGGTGTAGCGGTGGCCGTTGGCGTGGCCGTGGGTTCGTCGCGCTCGACGGGCGCTTCCGTGGGCGCTTCCGGTTCCTCGGTGGGAGGTTCTTCGGTTGGCGGTTCCATGGTGGGAGGTTCCTGGGTAGGTGGTTCCTTGGTAGGCGGTTCAGGCGTGGGCTGCTTGACCACCGGCGGGCCACCGTTGCCGCCGCCGTTGTCGTCGTCCGGCGTGGGAGTGGGCGTAGGGGTGGGTGTGGGTGTTGCCATCACGTTGAGGTACGCAGGAGCGCAGCACTCGCTGGTGAATCCGCGGTTATTCGCGGCTATGACGTGGAAGTACCACCATCCCGGCGAGAGCGAACCCACGGTGTGGGAGGTGACCGTGACGGTCGCCTGGCTGATGCGCTCCCCGGTGAGGCTGACGGCGGAGGTCACCAGCCTGCCATCGTGGGTGCACTCTATCCCAGCCACGCCGTTTCCGCTGACCATGATCCACTGCAACCGGTACCTGGTGGCGCCGTCAGACGTACCCCAACTGGCCACGACCGCGCCTTCGGAGTTCTGCGACACACGGAGTCCGCCCGGGCAGTTCACAGAAAGGTCCGGTGTGGGCGACGGAGTAGCGGAAGGCGTTGGCGTGACGGTAGGAGTTGGCGTCACGGTAGGAGTGGGAGTGATGGTTGGTGTGGGTGTAATGGTTGGCGTCGGCGTGATGGTGGGAGTGTTAGTGGGCGTTCCCGTAGGAGTGGGTGTAGGCGTAATGGTGGGTGTTGGAGTGGCGGTCGGCGTTCCGGTGGGAGTCGGAGTGGGTGTATGGGTTGGTGTGGGCGTTATGGTTGGGGTGGCAGTGGGTGTCCTCGTGGGGGTAGGCGTGCGAGTGTTGGTCGGCGTTGGTGTGCTGGTTGGCGTAGCAGTGGGTGTCCTGGTGGGCGTCGGCGTGATCGTCGGTGTTGGCGTATTGGTCGGTGTGCCTTCCGGCGTTGGAGTGTTGGTGGGTGTGGGTGTAGGTGTCGGAAAACGTCCGTGCTCGTCGTCCGCATCCGTATTCTCAAGCTTGAATTGGTCGCAGGGAGCTACGGGAGTTGAGGGTTCGAGTGGTTTGTTGCCATCGCGAGGTTTATCCGGGTTGTCGGTGGTGGTGCAGGCATTGCCGGAGGATAGACGTTCGGAGTATACGGTACAGACTCTGCCCGTGAACCCGCCGTCCTTTTCTTCTTGTTGATATGCCCCGATGCGGAATGCCCAGTAGCCCGGCTCCAGCGAGTAGATCGTGTACCGCCCTGACTGGGTGGTGTATATGCGCATTCTGCCGGGACCTACCCCGGCGGCGTCTGCGGCCGCGTTCTCCGCAACGGACCTGCCCCGCCAGTCTGGCGCTGGCACTGTTCCCGTATGATCCGGCGCGGCCAGCCACTGCAACTCAACAAAATAAACGTGCACCCGGCCGCTATCCTGGCCTCCGCTCCAGGTAATCTTGAGCGCGGCGGGATTGCCGCTATGATTCCGGTCCCTTGCCACGTACCGAACCCTTACATGCCTGGGCGCGGTCGGCAGCTTGCCGTTCCAGTCGTCAGTGGCGTTACACCCCTCGGGGTACGTGGCCTGACCCCAGGGTCGGTACAACAGGATGACCTGGCTCAGGTCATTGGCGACTTCCTTGCCTGGTGGGGGATTCTCCGGTTCGCCGTTCCCAACTATGAGCGGCGGCTCATCCTCCCCCTCGTCCCTCGCGGCGGAGGACGTATCGATATCGTTCAGCACCAGGAACAAAAACCCGGCCCAGGCCAGAATTGCGGCCAGTATAAGTATGGCTGGCCGCTTGGTTAGCGTGAAATGACGCATGGGCTATGGGATAACAATATGTGCCGAAACTTTACATAGTGTAACGATTTTTGCCCTTATGCGCCACAATTGATATGGAAATGATCTGTATCTGGTCCCGTCAGAGGTGTGCAAGAACAACGGACATGGATGGACGCCTGCCGATCCATTTGCCGCGCTGCGCACAAGTGAAAAAATCCCCCGCCGTCGCAGAACGGCGGGGGATGGTCAGGCTATTGGCGCTGGCTTTCGCTCAGCGGTTGGCCTATGCTCCGGCGGGTTGCCGCCGTGCCATCACCACGGCCACGATTGCGATAACCGCAGCCACGATGGCGACGATGAGGGCGATGATTCCCATGGAACCGCCGCTGCCGGCGGGGCCGACGGAACCGGCGGGTCCCTGCGCGCCCGGAGGGCCGGGAGGACCCTGGATGCCCTGCTCACCCTGGGGGCCGGAGGCGCCCTGAGCGCCGGCGGGACCCGGAGGGCCGGCAGGTCCGGCCGCGCCGTCTGCGCCGTCGCTGCCGGCGGGGCCGGGAACGCCCGGAGGACCCGGGGGACCCTGGTCGCCGTCTTCAGGCTCGGGCATCATCATCATCAGGTTGGCGTCCAGCATGACGATCTCGCGTCCGCCGGACATCCAGTCGTACTTGTATTCCGACATGCGGTCGCCGACCATGAAGGTTACGGTCATCTCGCCGCCGGTGGGCTGCATGAGCTCCAGCGGGCCGAACTTGCCGTTCATCATGACCTCGGTTGAGCCGATCTTCTGGTCGCCGGCCATGGCCACGATCATGGTTCCTTCGCTGACCGGCAGGCCGTCGGCCATGGCGGTGCCGAAGAGGAATGCTGGCGGCAGATTGGCGCTGGGCGCGCCGCCCTGGGCCGAAACCAGCCCCAGCGGCAGAGCCAGCAGCAGAGCGATGAGCCCCGCAGCCGCCAATGCTCCTAATCTTTTCATATCACTTCACTCCTGCTTGGTGGGTTGTCCCTCGCTCCTTCGCCTGGCGGGTCGGGAGCGAGGGTACTGTTGCCCTGTGACTGCTTCTGTCTATCCGATATACGCTGGTTGACGCTTACCAGATTTCCAGGTTCCAGCAGTCGCCGCCGGCGCAGGTGAAGCTGACCAGGCGGCCGTTCCAGTCCACGTCCATCTGGCTGTCCTTGACCAGGACCCAGTAGGGCTGGCCGCTGTTGAGCTCGCCCAACGTGTTGAGGTCGGCGAACTCGGGGCGCGGGTCGTAGAACGTCCATTCCTTGTTGGCGTTGTTGAAGTGGAAGATGGCGTCCAGGTTGTCGCCCAGGTCGGACACGGCATCGGGCAGCGTGGCTGCCACGCCGGGCACGAGGGCTTCGGCCAGCACTTCCAGCTGAGACACGCGGGTCTCATTGTCAACCTTCACGGTCACCGGGTAGTGGCCGGGATCCAGGAACGGCACGATGAGGCCGGAGGCCGTCGCGTCGCCTTCGCGGTCGGTGGTTATGCTCTGGTTGCCCAGCATATTGACTCTGCCGACCGTGATCTCATTGATCAGCGAGTACGGGGGCATGCCCTGTACCGACACCGAAATGGACTGACCGGGAGCCGCCGCCGCCGGCGTGATGTCGAGCTCGGCCTCGGTGACGTTGAAGGTGGTTTCCTCTTCAATGTCGTCGCGGGGCTGACGGTTCGCATTCTCCTCCGGGTCCTCATAGGTCACGGTGACGTCGTGCTCGTCGCCGATCTTGATGGTGGCGCGCAACTGGTACTCGTAACGGAACCGACCGGTGCTGTCCACGTCGGCCGTGCGGGTGCGCCCGTCAACCTCGATCCTTACCGAGTTGTCCAGCTCGGGGGTGCTGATGGGCCAGTTCTCGCCGCTGATGACGATGAAGTCCCGCGGGCTGGCGGTGTCCGGTGACACCGAGACGGTGGGTTCATTGATGGTGACATCAACCTCGCCTTCGAAGCCGCCCTGGTCCACCACCTTGATGGTGTAGGTGTCGTCATCGAGAGTCGGGTTGTTGTTGGAGGCGGAGGCAGTCCACACGCGAACGGTCGCAGTGAATTCGCCGGAACTGGTCACTTGAACACAGTCGCCGGAGCCTTCGTCGCAGGACACGGTACCAGCGTCGTCCACCACCAGCGGCTCGTCATCGATGGTGATGTCGCTGACGCGGATCTCGGAGTTTTCCGTGAACCCGCTGCCAGAGATGATGATGCTCGCGTTGGGCGCGACTTCGTCTTGGCTCAGCGACAGGCTGGAGGCTTCCACGTTCAGATAGACGCGCTCGGTGCCGGCAGCGGCGATGACCGCGATCTGCACCCGCTCGTCCAGGCCGCCGGGAAGGTCAAACACGAAATCGTCGCCGTCCGGATCGATGTCACCATGAGCCATGCATATCTTATTGGAGTCCGTCGGGCAGCTGCCGTCGGCGTTCCAGACGTGCCGAGGACCGATGTTGATCTGGGTGACTGTACCGGTGTCCCGGGGCGCGAGGGTAATCTCGTCGCCGTAATTGGCCGACGTGGGGCTCACTGTGAGCGAGCCTTCCAGCTCGAAGAGCTTGACCTCGCGGGCGAAGCGGGTCGTGTCGGCTTCGGCGTCGGCGGCGCAGATGTAGTTCACCTCGCCGGCGTCGAAGTCATCCTGGTGGACGGTGAAGGTCACCGTGAACTTGTCGTCGGAGCCAACAACGGCCTCGCCCAGGGAGGCGCTGTCGCTGGAGGTCATGATGGCCTCGCAGGACGGCCACGTGGAGTCGTCCTCCGGATCGGCGTTCCCGTCAATCAGCACCCTTACCTCGGCGCCGGTTCCGTTGTTGAAGCCGGTTCCGGTTACGGTGATCTCCGCGCCGCGACCGTTGTCCTCATCGCTGAGGCTGATCTTGGCCCAGGTCTTCAGGTCGGCCAGGTTCCTGGCGCCCGCATTGGGGTTATCGAGCGTTGGGACACTGGCGCCCGGAGCCAGCACGGCGTAATGGGCGCTGTGCGAGCCCTGCTCGGTGGGGTTCTTGATGCCGGCGGCCTTGGTGAAGATCAGCTCAAGGTCCTCGGTCTGGTCGGCCGACCAGCTGTCGAAGCCCTCATCGTTGTCAGGAAGCCGGTCGGGAACGAACACCTGGAGATCCCAGTCGTCGTCGCCGTCGAAGTGGTCGTCGTCCTCGATTTCGATATCGTCCACCACGTACACGCGGCCGGTATTCTGGCCGACGAAGTAAACGGTGCTGGGGTCAATGTCGCCGGGAACCTGGAAGTCGTCCTCCAGGTACAGCGCCACGGAACTGCCCGCCAGCAAGTCGCCAGGCGACCCGATGGCCAGGGTCAGTCTCACGCTGGCCCCGCCGGTCGTGCTGCTGCTCGCGATGCTGTCGTCAGGGTCGGGCGTAGGCGTCGTTACCGTGTCCGGCGGTGTTGATACCTCGTTTGACTCCACCCAACCGCTCTGGTCGAAGTTATTGGTGGCCCTGACGCGGTACGTGTACGTCGTCCCGGCCGACACGCTGCTGTCGGTGTAGCTGGGCGTGGTGTCAGCATGGGCCGGATCAACGCCGGCGTATGAGCCGCTGCCGGTCTTGCGCTGCAATTCGTAGCCATGGACCGGTCCACCTCCCGGAGCAGCCGTCCAGGTCACTGTGACCTGCGTGCTGCTGTCCGCAACGGCATTCACGTCCGAAGGGTCGACCGGGGTGAAGGGGCTGGTTTGCGCGTTGGCCGGTCCGGACGGCAACAACAGCGCCGCCATTACAGCCAGCATCGCCACCACACCCAGCGCTGCAACCAGGAACGCCGGCCGAATGCCTTTTCTGGTTTTGTTACTCATTTGTAGAGTCTCCTCTTTAGTTTGAGACTGCCATTCCCGGCCGCCGGACATCCGCGCCTGGCGAACGCCCGGCAAGCCTTTTGGTGATTCGCTTCGCTTTTCCAACCGTCAGGTTAGTCGGGCGTTGCGACGACGACGTTGGAATGGAGGTATTCACCGGCGCCGCAGTCCGCCATCTCGCAAGCGGTAACGGCGAACCAGTATTCCTGCCCACTCATCAGGCCCGTCACTTCGTGGGAAGTTTCGGTAACGTCATTAACCCTGATCAGGGCGTTCGTACTGCCGTCCCTTACGGCGGAGCCGTCCGAACGGACACCCCAGACGGTGTACTCAGCGGCGGCCTCCTGCTCGTCCCACATCAGTGTTACCGAGCCGGTGCCTTCAGTCGCGGTCAACACAGGCTTGGTCAACTCGGGCGGCGGCAAGGCCGAGTCCGTCATGGCCATGACCGTGTTGGACCACATTCCGGCATCGTCGCCGTGGGCGGCCCGGATGCGGTACGAGTATGCGGTGTTGGGCATCAGGCCGCTGTCCATGTAGTACGTCGCCATTCCGTCTGTGATGATGACGAAGCGCTTGTCAAAGAGCGCTTGCACCGCCATCTTGGCGTCTGCGGAGAGTTCCATGGTGGCGTCGGTGACGTTGCTGGGCGCCGTGTTGAGGAAGTGACCGCAGTACATCATCTTGTCTGGGCCAGTCCCCTCAGGGTCTTCTGTGCTGCCGGCCGCGGCCAGCATTCCCTTGCAGTTCAGCGTCTCCCACCATTCCATGGCGTTGGAGAAGGCGAAGCTGCGGTTTGCGCCGTCCGTGCCGGAGTAGCCGTCGGACGGAATGTCGCCCATCATGTCGCCAGTGTAGCGGCGCTCGATGATGTAACCGGTGACGGTGGTTTCGGCGCTGTCGGGCGCTGTCCACGTCAGGTTGATCTGCGACGTGGGCATGGCCGCGTCTTTCGTCGCGGACAGCGTGGGCGCGCCGGGGGTCATCATCGTGTCGATGGGGAAGCGGACCTCGGCCCACTCGCCTGTCAACAGGGTTCCACTGACGGCAGCAACCCGGTAGTAACGAACCTCACCCTCGGCCGGCTCCTTCGAGTCGGTGTAGGTGGTGCGTTTGCCGTCGGTCGTGCCCAGGGCCTTGAAGTCATCGTCCGTGCCCATCACCTTCCGTTCGATCTTGTACATTTCGATCACGGACCCAGCCGGACCTTTGGGCATATCCCAGATCAAGAGGACGCCCCGTTCGCCCACAGCAGTCAGGTTAGAGTCCCTGGCGTCTTCCGCCACCAGGCCAATGGGCATGTCGGGCTTGCCCGCCTCGGGAGTCGTCGCGAGCACCCATTTGGTGTATTCGCTGGCTACCGGATCACCCTCCCGGCCAGCAGACACCGCCGCCACGCGATAGAGCCAGTTTTGGCTTTCGCTCAGGTTCTTGTGGATGTAGGTAGTGACCGAGCCCGACTCAGTCGTCTTGGGCCCACCTGTAGCGGCAGGGTCGAAGACAGCAGGGTCGGCGGCGCCCAGCATCTTCATCTGGATGTTGTACTGGTCGATGTCGCTGGCCATGGTGTCCACGGGGGCATCCCAGGTGACGGTGATCTGTGTGGAGTCATCCGCCACTGCCCGCACGTTCCTGACCTTGTCCAGGGCGCCGGCCGCATCGGTGGTAGCATTTTGAGGACCGGCCGCAATGCTGATCGCCTGGGCTGGGCCGATGGCAAAGACACGGTAATAGACTTGCGTCGACGGCTTCAGGGAATCGTGCGTGAACCGGGCTGCGGTGAAGCCAGTGTTGCCCCACAGCGGCTGCCACTTCAACAGATCATCGCTGTCATCTGCCGCAGTGCCCGTCCCAAGCGCGTAGTCGACCCGGTAGCCGGACGCGGGGAAGGGTATTACTGCCGTTGTGCCACTGTCGTTGTCGTGGTTATACGTGCCGGCCTTCCACGCCAAATCGATTTCGCCTTTTCCTCCGGTGGCGCCGGTATCATCATCAGTAGCGGTATCAGTGAAGATCGGCATGGCCGGGTTTTTAACGGCAGTTGGTGTGTTGTCGTTCACGACAACAGAGGCGGTGTTGCTATAGCCGCTCCGTAGCACACTGTCACCCGTACCCGTCTCGGTGAAAACACGATAGTACAATCGCTTGTTGGTTATCTCGACCGGGACGGAATGAGTGTGGGACCCTTGCGCCGCTGCCGTTGGGCTCTGAGCAGCTGCCGCGGTAACCAGGGACAACACACCGTTTTCATGCACGGCGGGGGTTGTGCCGACGGCATTAGTAACGTTACCGCCGGTAAAGTCATTGTCGGAGTTTGCTTCGGACGGTTCTGGCCAATCGTTCGGGTCCGTCGTCACTTCGATACGGAAGTTCGTGATGGCCGCGCCGCCGTTGCTGGAGGGCCAGTACCAGTAAAGATTGACATCGCCCGCAGTACCAGCGGTCTTCGCCGCCCGCACGGTCATCGGCGGCTTTGGATTTTCGCGGGAAGCGGTTATGGCGCTGGCCTCGTTGGAAGGCATCTCGGATACCGCTACAGTTGTATCGGCAGCGGTGGTCATCGCAAAGACCCGGTAGTACCGCCTGGCCCCGGCGTCGAGACCCTTATGCGAGTAAGTGGTCTTTGTGTTGCCGGTCAAGAGGATGCCTGGAGTTGCTTCGGAAACGAAAGTCACATCGGCCGTGGGGGTAGTAGCAGCCCTGCATCCAGCAGTCGCAATAGGCCAAGCTGTCGTATCCTCATGGTCGACGAATTCGATGCAGTACCCGGTTATCTTCAACCCACCGTCGTATGGTTCGGTCCAGCTCAGGTCGATCTGGCTCCACTTTTCGGGGGTGGTGGCAGCGCGGGCTGCCGTCAGTCCGGTGACATCGTCGGGCGTACCCGCCGGGCCGTTGGTGGTATTGGAGTACGTCTCGGAGACCAGCCCAGTGCCGGCGCTGTTGATGGCGAACACCCGGTAGATGTACGTCTTACCGGAATCCAGGCCGGTGTGCGTGTACGTGGTTGCCGTGCTGTTAGAGTTCGGCACCAGCTCCTTGTACTCCACGTTGTCTGTAGAATAGTCGATGCGGTAGCCGGTGACTGGCCCCATTTCCGGCGCATCCCAGGTCAGCACCAGCGATGTCCGCCCAGCGT
>JAJDXU010000480.1 GCA_022823105.1 Dehalococcoidia bacterium | reverse complement strand
CATTGCAAACTCACGTGCCATCAGAGGTCAAGGCTGACGTGTCGCGGTCTCGGCGGCTTCGCCGCTGGCGGCAGCGATGCCCGGTTCGATGGCCTCACAGCGCCCTCCAATTGCCCTTTTTGATGCTATACCCGTGTACAGGAGTTTGGGTTGATGCCCAATAGGGAATTCCGGGGGCCATTTTGAACTCAAAACGTAGGGAATTATTCGGGCCGAAATCCCCGGTTTGCGAGCGCTTGGGGGAAAGGGCCGGTTCCGTAAACCCTGCCCGGCATTCCCTTTTGGGCAGCGAGCGCCCAGCCCCATCCCGGCAAGCACTGTGGCCACGTGTCAGCAGGTCAGGGAGCGGAATTCGACGGCTTGGCGTGGCGGCCTACTCGCGTACAGGAAATGGATCTTGGCGGGGACGTGTCCAATCCTGTCCGGTTGAACCTTGCAGTGGAGGAAAGCGGCCCCTATTGGACGGTTGCGGCGAACACGTTCATTCCAGGGCAGCATACGGCTCCTATGGACGACGCCAAGTAGAGAACCGGACCTTTTCCATCACCTCGGACGGGCGGCATTCGATAGCGGCGCGAACAGGACCAGACCGTTGTCCGGCGACGGAAGCGCGTGGCGGCGCCTTGTTCACAGCGGCCGCAGGGACCCCAGAGCATGGACAGCCCGGGTGCATCCGAATCGCGGTGATGGGGAGCCTGACCGGTGAGCCGGGCGACGTCACGGCCGCACCGGCAGCAGGCCCGCCGCCGATACCGTCTCCCGATTCACCGTGTCCGGCAACCGGTAGCGACGCCACAACACCGAACCCGACAGCACCAGCAACCCCGCCACCAGCGGCGCCAGCCTGATCCCCAAGGGATCATCCGCCGTGTCTCCCAGAAGCAGCACCAGACTCAGCAGCAGCGGCGGCAGCGCGTAGGTCAGCTTCTCGAAGAAGTTCTGTCCCGCGTAGAACATCGCCTCGCGCCGCTCTCCCCTCACCAAGGCGTCGTAGTCCGCGATGTCGGCGATCAGACCCCTGGGCAGGGCGTACACCGCCGACATCAGCATTCCGGCCACGAACACGCACACCAGGCCCTGCGCCAGCAGGCCCCGCCCGGCCACCAGACCCACCAGGCCCACCAACGGGAAGAACAACCCGCTTCCCACCAGGCAGAACCCGTATACCCTACGCTTGCTCAGCCGGCCCCGCCGCACCAATACCCACGTGAATACTCCCGCCAGCACCACTCCCGAAATCACGCTCGTGGAAACCAGGCTCGACCCCACTCCCGCTCCCTCCCGCGCCAGCACCCCCACCGCGAAGAACGGCACCCATCCCTGGAGTATCCCCACTCCGGTGGCAAACATCACGAAGGTCGGCAGAAAGGCCACGAACTGCGAGTTGCTCATGACCTCCCGGTAGCCCCGCCAGAAACCCGCCCGCGCCGGCACAATGTCCCTCGGCGCCCGGTTCCAGATCGCGCCCAGCGACACGTACCGGAACACCAGGGCCAGCGCCGCGAATAGCGTCCCCGCCACCTGAAATCCCAGGGCGTCCCTGAGCACCCCGCCCGCCACCAGTCCCAGCCCGGCTCCCACCACCGCGCACAGAAACAGCAGCGCCACCAGGTCCATCCGCTCCCGGCGCGTCCGGGTCATCTCCGGCACCAGCGCCTCCAGCGCCACGCTGCCCATGGTCGCCGCCGTGAAGAACAACTCCAGCACCAGCACGAAGTACAGCGCGTTCCACCAACTGCCTCCCTCCGTTGGCAGATGCCACAGCAACGCTCCAAACAGTCCGTAGAGCGGAGCGCTCAGCAGGATGAACGGCAGCCGTCTCCCCCAACGACTGCTGGTCCGGTCGCTCCACCATGCGATCAGCGGGTCGGTGAAGGCGTCGATGAACCGGCCGCTGAAAATCAGCGCCCCGGCCAGCACCCTCGCGTCGATGCCAATGCCGGCCAGTTCCAGCCCAGGAACCCGGGTCGCTCCTTCCATCGCCGGCGGCGCCAGGAAGAACAGCACCCACTGCTGCCGGAACCAGGACATAGCCGCCAGACCCACCTGGTCGGTGGCAAAGAGCAGTTGGTTGGGCAGCGGCAACGACGGCGCCCTTCCCTCCGTTTCGTTCATCTCACGCTGCTGCTCCCCCACGGTCTGAACCCCAATCTAGCACACCCGTCGCTACCTGGAAGTCGGTCGCGCGGTCGGCACGGCGACGGCGTTGCGCTGTCTGCATGCTCACGCCGGACAACGCCTCATCATCCCGCCCCTCTTCATACCGACCGACGGAACCCCCGCCGCCCCGTTGCCGCCTTGCGGCCGGCCGGCCCTTCCTTTCGGGCACTTCCGGTCGGGCACTTCCGGAATTGCCTGGGCGAGCGCTGGATCTTCGGGTTTCAATCGCTTGTGCGCTCGTGAATGGGTGAACCCGTTCACCTCCGTAGTCAACGCCAATGCCCAGATCGACACCGACTCCGCAGCGAGAACCCCGATACCCTCGGATACCAGGCATTTCAGGGACGCGATCAGGCGCTCGGCAAACGTGGGCCTCATCCGTTCAGAGTCATCCTACGTCGAACTGAACAGTACGAGCAGCACGAACGACAAGAGCAAAAGGCCGGATGAACTCAGCAAGATCAATGTCGCCGCTGGAATTTTCCCTCGATTCCTCCCGCGTGTCTTGGTCAGCCAAAATACTGCCGCAGATACCGGGATGCACGCGAGCAGCAGAAGTACTATCAAGGTCGGAATCATCGTGGTTCATTACCGGGAGGTCAGATCCTCAATGACGGCGGCCGCTCCGGTTCCATTCCGCAACGTGAGCAGTTGGCAGAACCTCGGCATCGAAGCCCCTGGTGAAGGTGAGATAGCGGCGGTACTCGGCTCATTCGTCGTGCTGGTCGGCCAGCACCGCCCCCGCCAGCCTTCAGCCCGCCCTCCGGTTGGAGACGATGCCCACCACGTTGGTGCGCCGGCAGGTCTTCTTGTCCAGTCGCTCCACGGAATTGTTGTACACAGATTCTACCGGGCTGACCGGGGCGCTGCGGCGGCCGGTCGGATGCCCCAGCGCATGGCGCCGGAGTCGGCCGCGTCCCCCGAGTCCGATATTCGCCAGCGAGGCCGTTCCGCTCTCCAGCCGATGACTTCACCCCCAACACTCTCTCAACCCCTGCTCCACGCCGATGGACGGGACGCCGTTCACCGGCTGTTCAGTCACCAAGACGGCCCCGGTGTCGTGAAAGCCCAACCCCGGCGTGTTCTCCGGCGTCAGCCCCGTCCTGGCGTGCTCCGCCACCGCCTCCACGCCCAACCGCGCCATCTCCAGCGGATACTGCATCACCGTGGCCCCGAACTCTCCACGCTCCACCATCCTCACCCCGGCGCATCCCCCGTCGATGGTCACGATCAGCACGTCTTCCGCCAACCCCATTTCCTCCAACGCCGCGTGCGCCCCCGTCGCCGCCGGCTCGTTGATGGCGTACACCAGGTTGATGGACGGATCCATTGATATCAGTTCCTTCATCACGCTTCTCCCGCCTGCTTCAGTGCCCAGGGTTACCCGGTTGCCTGAGATGCGGGAATCGTCCTCGTCCCCCATCTGCCTGGCGTCCTTGACGTCGATGCCGTAGCCCTGGAGAAAGCCCTGGTTGCGCAGCACGTCCACCGTCACCGGAGTGGCGTATCCGTCCAGGGTGGCGATCCGGGCCTCCCGGCCCTCCGCATCAAGCCTGGCCCTGGCCCACCGCCCGATCAATTCCCCAGCCCTGAAGTTGTCCGTGGCGAAGGTCCCGTCCACCGCGTCCGCTTGCTCGAAGGGAGTGTCTAGGGCGATCACCAGCACGCCGGCCTCCCGCGCTGCCTGGACCGTCCCGCTGAGCGCCGCCATATCGGAAGGCGTGATCAGGATCCCCTCGGCTCCCGACGCGGCCAGTTCCTCCACCGCCCGGGCCTGGGCCTCCCAGTCGCCGTCCCGTTGGCCGGCGTAGGCGTGCAACTCCAACCCCAGCTCATTGGCCCGCTGGACTGCTCCCTCCCCCATCGCCACGAAAAACGGGTTCGCCTCGGTCTTGGTGATCAACCCCACCACCAGGTCGCCGTCGACAGGGGTAGCCCCGATCAGGTCCGTAGCGCCGGCACCGCAACCGACTGCCAGCATCAGGCACACGAAACCCGCCAGTGCCATCACCGAAAGCCAAGTTTTTGGTTTCTTCAATTACCTTACCTGTTTCATTGCCTGCCGCGTGGTGGGCGGCCGGTCGGCTGATCTCTTCTCCAGCCCATCGTATTCCTGGATCTGTGAGCGGCGCAAGACTCCCCCGTAACCGGGAGTTCCCGCCCTACCGGAAGCCGCCGGATGCTCCCGTTTCCCGTTGTACGACGGTGGTTGTCCAGTGATCATCATGTCAACAGCCTGGCCGACGATAAAACCGGCAGCCTGACACATCAGACTGCAATCCTCTCCGCCGGTTTCCCACAGTGCGCGCCCCGTAAGGAGAAATGGAAGGATTGCAGAATACACTCCAGGGGCCATTTCCTACGGGGACTCGGGTATAAATGGCGGCAGCCGCGGGATTTCCAGTGAGCGATTTTACTGCGGCTCTATAATCACATTATTGCAGAGATTGCAGTCCCGAGATTGTAGTTTTCGACCCGTGGTGAAGCCTGTGAACGACTGCGAAAAGCCCGACCTTGAGGCGGATCACGACCCCGGCGCAGAGCCGGACGCTCCCCTATCGGGCGGCGCCTTATTGGACCTGCCGGACTCTCTGGTGGTGGGATGGGGCCGGACTCCGGACGCCCGGGGCCTGGGAGAGAAACTACTCCACTCCGTCCAACTGCTGCGAATCCCTGTCAATTTTCACCAACATTGACCCAGTAAAGGGGAAAAATCGCCAGGAGCATTGACCCACATTTTCAGGACCATTGACCCACCCTGGGAGCCAGAATCACGACCATTGGTGCATTTCGGAGGAGAGGTGCAACGATGGC
>JAJDXU010000306.1 GCA_022823105.1 Dehalococcoidia bacterium | reverse complement strand
GTGGGTCAAAGGTCCTGAACATTGACACCGACTGAGGACAGGCCGGGCATCATGGTGCTCAGGCGGCACGAATCGGGAGAAATACCGTCGGATATCGAGGCGCTGCTGGAGGCCGAGCGGCGGCGTGTTGCCGGGTTGGGGGATGGGGAAAACGGGGAGGCGCCGGAGGGGAATGATGGCGATCACGATAGATGAAATGCTTGACCTGCTGAGCTTTGCCGGAGCAGAACTGGGCAACGGCAACGCCAACCACGGCCCCATGGCGGCGGAGGCGCTGTTCGCGCTGGGACGGGACGGCGCGGTCCTGCCCTGGGTGGAGGAATACCGAACGCGGTTGTCGGATCGTCCGCTCCCCTCCCTGGCCATTCCACGATCCGAATGGCGGGAATACCTGGGCCGGAGGGACAGGCTGGGTGACTGGATCGAATTCTTCGAGAATCAGCTGGAGGAAGCAGAGTGGCAGGTTGTGGTGAGGCGATGGGCGCCGCGCCTGGCGCCGGCGGTGATGGCTGCGGCCACACACGGGCTGATCCGCACCGCCCACGCCGCCCGGAACCTGTCGCACCAGGACACTCCGCAGCGACGGTACGAGCTGGCGCAGGGGCTGGGCTACTGGGCGGCGCGCTACTACACGCTGCCGGGCTCGCCGTCCCAGACCCACTCCGGATATTCTCCAGGTCACGCTCTCGGCAGGGCTCAACGGCTCCATGACCACACCTTCGATGGTTCGGGGCCGATCAGCGAGCAAATCAAGGGGTTGGAGGATGAGCAGGAGTTTGAACCCGTCATCAACCTGGCCGACGCCAGCGGCGACGTGTCGCGGTTCCTGTCGAACCTCACCGAGACGTGCGCCGGCATCTACCTGGCAAACTCCAAAGACCTGATCGCGTTCGTTCACACCGTGACGGCTCCCAGCGCGCTGAGGATGCTGACGCCGTACCTGGACGAAGCGGACGCTCGCCAGGCGGCGCGTTATGCCTGGCAGGCGTGCGCCGGCATCTACTGCTGGTACTCGACGGTTGCACCCCAGGACTCAGCGAGTTGGGAGATTCCGGCGGAGGACCGGGACGAGATCATAGACCGGGCGGTGGCCGCCGCCGGAGCCCACTCAATAAAGTTCACCGAGGCGTGCCTGCGGGAATACGCGCTGAATCCCAACCCGGTGTACCTGGCGGCGGCGCGGGACGTTTCGGAGCGGGTTGGGGCGGTATAGGGGATTTGATCGGGTTATTGGTGGCCTCTGTGGGCCTCGATTGCGGCTATGACATCGGACGCGGTCTCGCCCCTGTCTCGAAGGTGGGACGCCCATACACGCCCCGGGTGCAACGTGTCCCATCGGGATCGTCTCTGGTTCCTGCGCCCAGCGCCCGGGTCATGATTGCCAAATCCATCGACGACCACGTTCCATAGCGGTTGATACTGCGCGAGCAACACCTGCTCCGTCAGTCCGATCCACACCGGGTCGAGCACGAGCCAACGACAACGAAAGTCGGAGAGAGCCAGGTTGGTTGCCGCTTCAATTGACCCGGCATGTTCCTGCAGGCGGCTGTGAAGAACGGTGGTTGATGCCTGCGTCCGCCCCTGTCTGCGCCCCGGCGGGTCGGCCTTTCCTACATAAATGGGCACGTCAAGCCCGATGGCGGCATATGCAGGAAAGTCTCCGGTGTGATGCAGGGTATAGACCCCAGCGCCATCAAAGGCTTCGGTGGGCGGCAGGGCGTCGGCGGGATATTCCATCAGGGCACGCGCAGCATTGCGGCCCAGTTCGTCCACGCTGAGCGGGTTGTATGCACGCACCAATTACCGCTCGCATCTGGCGCTGTTGCGGCAGATTATCCAGAAGCAGTGCCGTTTCCTGGCGTGGTGAGCGGTAGCCCACTTGGTTGAGGTCATCGGGCCCGTCCGGACCTTGATGATAAGGTCGCAGACGGTGAATCCCGCTTCGTCCGCCATGCGCATGAAGTCGCAGTGGCTCCACTTGGAGCGGTGGCTGTTGACCATGTCGGTGATCTTGGCGAGGAGCAGGCCGTCGGGCTTAAGAACTCGTTTTGCCTGGGCCAAGAACGGAGGATAGAGATAGCTCAGGCTCCAATCATGCTCTTTGCCGCAGGCAACCGTGGCTCCGAAATCCTCGTCAAACTTTTTGGTGCTCTTGTCCCGACCTTGCGGGCCAACGTGAGGTGGATCGTAAACTACTGTGCCAAACTCGTTGTCGGGCACACCCGCCATGACCCGGTTGTCGGCAACGATCATCGGCTCGTATTTGGGGTCGATGTCCATCGACACAACCTGCCGTGTCGACTTCTTCCAGAAGCGTCCGCGGTTGTACGTGGCGTCCAGGATGGGCTCCGGACTGATCGACGAGTAGAATTGCAGCATGGTTTCGATCAGATCGGCGTCGCTGCCCTCCCAAACGCTGCTGATGGGCTGATAGCTCTGGTTGACCTCCGCGATATCAAAAAGCAAAACGGGCACCCCGGTTCGGAAGTGCCCGTATCCTAATCCCTGTCGCTACGCACTGGCAAGGGATGGATGTCGCGAGTGACTCGGGCACTTCGGAATGGTGAGACTCACCCGGGCAGGGGATACCATCTCTGCTACAGCAGCCCCACCACTGCGTCGCCGACCTGCTGGGTGCTGGCGTTGCCGCCCAGGTCGGCGGTGAGGGCGATGCGCTCGTTGAGGACGCGCAGGGCGGCGGCGTTGACGCGGTCGGCGGCGTCGGTTTCGCCCAGGTGCTCCAGCAGCATGGCGACGGCGAGGATGGTCGCCAGTGGGTTGGCCTTGCTCTGGCCGGTGATGTCGAAGGCGGCGCCGTGGACGGGCTCGAACATGGAGGGCAGGGTCTTTTCGGGGTTGATGTTGGCGCTGGGGGCCAGGCCCATGCTGCCCGTGACCACGGCGGCGATGTCGGACAGGATGTCGGCAAATAGGTTGGAAGCGACGATGACGTCGAAGTCCTCGGGCCAGCGGACGAGGTCCATGGCGGCGCGGTCCACCAGCAGGGACTCGGTCTGAACCTGGGGATAGTCGGCGGCGACATCGTCAAACACCTCGTCCCAGAAGACCATGCTGAAGGCCTGGGCGTTGGACTTGGTTACGGACGTGACCTTGTTTTTGCCGCCGCGGCGGACGCTGTATTCGAAGGCGGCGCGGATGATGCGCTCGGTGCCGCGACGGGTGAAGACGCCGCTCTGGATGACGGTCTCGTGGGGCGTGCCGGCGTAGAGGCGGCCGCCGACGGGGGCGTACTCGCCCTCGGTGTTCTCGCGGAAGATGACCATGTCAACGTCGCCGGCCTGTTTGCCGGCTATGGGCGACTCGACGCCGGGATAGAGGACGGCGGGGCGGACGCAGATGGCCTGGTCGAAGGCGCGGCGCATGGGCAACAGGAGTCCCTGCAGGGTGATGTGGTCGGGGATGTTGGGGTCGCCGACCGCGCCGAACAGGATGGCGTCGTGGCTGGAAAGCTGGTCGAGGCCGTCCTCGGGCATCATGCGGCCGGTCTCGCGGTAGTAGTCGCTGCCCCAGGGGTACTCGGTGGAGCGGAAGGAGAGGCCGTCGGTCTGGGCGGCCACTGCGTCGAGGACCTTGCGACCCTCCGCGATGACCTCGGGTCCGATGCCGTCGCCGGCGATGACTGCCAGGTTGTATTCGGCCATGTTTGCGCTCTCCTTTGATTCAGGGGGTAGCCGTTGACTCAGGGGGTAGCCGTTGACTCAGGGGGTGGATTGTGATGGCAGGCAATCTACACCGGGGAGCGCGGGGCTGTCCATTGGGTCGGTTACAATGGGAGCTACCACGTCTGCGACATCAGGGGGCAACGACAATGACCGCGCCGAATCAGATTGAAGGGCCAGACTGGCAAGACCGAATTGTGTGCGACCCGGCGATCTTGGGTGGTCAGCCAACCATCAAAGGCACGGGCATTGCCGTGGCGCTGGTGAACCAGTTGCTGGGGAGGGGCAATACCGTTGACACAATCATCGGCAACTACCTGCACATCACGGAAGAGGACGTTGAGGCTTGCCGGCGGTACTGGGAGATGCTGGAACAGCAGCGCCGCGAGGAAACGGACAGGACAATTGAGAAACGGACGCCGGGAAGGGTCGCAGACTGGCGGGAACGGATTGTGTGCGACCCGCGGATTCTGGTCGGCAAGCCGACGATTAAGGGCACCAGAATCTCGGTGGAACTGGTGACGGACCGCTTGAGGGGAGGATGGACAGTGTCCCAGATTCTCGACAGTTATCCCCATATAAGGGCGGAGGACGTTGACGCTTGCGTGAAGTACAAGGCGACGGGAGCGTCATTGTCCAGAATGTCGTGGGACGAATACGACGCCCGGATGGCTAACGTCGAGCCGCTGAAGTCGTGAGAATTCTGGCGGACGAGAATATGATGCGAGAGTCGGTTGCCGAACTACGAGCCACCGACCACGACGTGCATTGGGCCCGTGAAATATATCGGGGAAGACCGGACGCCGATCTGCTGGCAATAGCCACCGCTGACGCACGCCTGTTGATAACGTACGATAACGACTACGGAGAGTTGGTGCGCCTCCACAACGTGCCGGCGCCATACGGCGTAATCCTCTTCCGGATCCATGACGACGTTCCGCAAGATGCCGAGATCAAATTCGTAGCCGGCACTGTGGCCATCCGGGATGACTGGCCTCCGGGCTTGTGGACTATCCAGATACGGCACAGCGAGTAGGGGCGAATGATTATTCGCCCCTA
>JAJDXU010000418.1 GCA_022823105.1 Dehalococcoidia bacterium | reverse complement strand
AGGTTGCGCAAAGCGGGTACGCGTGAGGAGCGACCCGCGGTTAGGGTCTTTCCGAAGTTGTGCGATGGAAGCCTGTCCAATCGTCCTGAGCCTGTCCAAGGACGGGCTCGTGGTTCGCCAGGTTCCCGCCGGAGGCGGACGTTTCGCTCCATGAGCGGTACGTGTGGCGATTTTGGAAAGGCTCTGCGGACCGGGCCCTGGGGCATTGACTCCATCTGTATCATGCTATATGATATGCAATATAGCATCAAACGATACAATAGGTGCAATGGACCAGGAGGATATAGGAATGATCAGCATCAATGAACGCATGAACGCGGCCGAGCGCGATGGCCAGGCCGGCCTGCTGACGGACCGGATGGATCAGTATCTGAACGACGCCCTGCGCGCGTTTGGTTCCCCAGCCGCGGAGCAACAGGCGGAACCGGCGGCGGAGACGGCACGAATGAGGTTTGGCTACGGGATTCCGATGGCCGGCGTACGCTACTACTCCTTCACCCGTGAGGGATAGCGGCAACGCACCCCTCGTACTCGGACTATCCTCACGGTCCGGTGCGTGGAATAACTGAAAGCGCGAGACCATAACCGATCGCGCCGGATGGCATGGGCCGGGGATATATCCCCGGCCCTTCTGCGTTGTTGGGAAGGTTGCGTCGGGGAGAGGGGGCTATTTCAGGTAAGGTCAGTCGCCGGGGTAGCCGCGGTTGCGGATTTCGTCCTCCATGTGGGAGCGGATGCCGATTAGGGCGGCGGCGCCTTCGCCAACGGCGGCAGCGACCTGCTTGGTGCTGCCGGCCCGGGCGTCGCCGGCGGCGAAGATGCCGTGGCGATTGGTCTCCATTGGCAGGGAGTTCGGGCCCGATCCGGTGATGATAAAACCCCGCTGGTCCAGTTCGACGGTGTCGGCGAGGAAGGCGGTGTTGGGGTCGAGTCCGATGAATACGAAGACGCCGGCCGGATTGAGTTCTTCCTGCTGGCCGGTATTGAGGTCCTCGACCAGGACGGACTCAAGCTTGCCGCTGCCGCGAAACTCGCGGACGGTGGTGTTGAGTCGGACCTCCATCTTCGGGTGAGCGGCGGCCTTGTCCTGGAGGACCTGGCTGGCGCGGAGTCGGTCGCCGGCTTCAAGGACGGTGACGCGGGCAGCGAATTTGGTGAGGAACAGGCCCTCCTCGATGCCGCTGTTGCCACCGCCGACCACGAGGGTTTGCATTCCGGCGTAGAAGGGGCCGTCGCAGGTGGCGCAGAAGTGGACGCCGGCGCCAATGAAGTCATCCTCGCCGGGGACGTTGAGGCGGCGGTAGCGGGTGCCGGGCGTGAGCAGGAGGGCCGGGGCGCGGTACTGCTGGCCGGACTCGGTGGTGACGGTGCGGGCACCGGCGGACTCGGGCCCGGGGTAGATGCACGAGACGGTCTGGGCAACGAGGATCTCCACGCCGAAGCGCTCGGCCTGTTCGCGCATATTGTCGGCGAGGTCGGCGCCGTTGATGCCCTGGGCGAAGCCGGGGTAGTTGTCGATGCGCTCGGTGGAGCCGGCCTGTCCGCCAACGCCGCCGCGCTCGATGACCAGGGTGTCCATGCCCTCGCGGGCGGCGTAGATTGCGGCGGTGAGTCCGGCCGGGCCGGCTCCCACGATGATGAGGTCGTAGTGGGAACGGCTGGCGCGGGGGTTGATGTCCAGGCGGGCGGCGAGTTCGGCGTTGGTGGGTTCGGCGAGGACGGGGCCGCCGTCGTCGAACACGATGGTCGGTATGATCTGGCGGCCGCCGTTGAGCTGGCGGACGGTGACCTGGGCGGCGGGTTCCTGCTCGATGTCGATCCACCGGTAGGGGATGCGGTGTTCGGCGAGGAACTGCTTGGATCGGCGGCAGTCGGGGCACCAGAGTGCGCCATATACGGTGATGTTGGGGAATTGGACCATATCAGGACCTCGCTTTATGACAGCGTATAGAGATATTCGTTATTGATGATAATGATATTGTAGCATGGTAGTTGAGCAGGGGGAGACAATTCCCTGCGGGTGGGCGGGCGCCGTTGAACGAAGGCGACGCATGTGTACGCCCTACGGTTGGGAGCCGTTGGGTCGAGCCGCCGCGGTTCCGTATCAAAGCGCGCAGGCCACGAGTGCATAAAGGTCAGTAGTCCCGCCGACGGTCGGGGAGGGAGAGTGGCCGGAATTCTCCGTCGTCCTGCGGGTTTTTCAGGAGGAGTTCGCTGAGGGTGGGAGGGTCAGCCAGTTGAGCCGACTTCGTCCGGAGGTTCCTGCTGTTCGGTTTCAGCGCTTTCATCGATGGGAACCAATCGCCATAGGTCGTCCGAGCGGGTCAAGATTTTGCGGAATTCGTCCCAGCCAGTCCGGTCGGCATAGGGCGTGGTAGCCTCGCCGCGCCAGTAGGCCAACAGACCGGGGGGCAGCAGTCGTTTTTGTTCGTCAGTCATGCGACCCGGATGTTTTTGGGACAAGGCGCGGCGGGCCATTTCCACGATACGCCGCTTGTTCTCCTGCCAGTTGGGATCCGGGAGAATCTCGTATCCCTCAAGGGATTTCTCGATTTCCCGCTCGTATTCGTCCAGATCATCGTCGCTGAACGGCCACCAAGCATCGAATTCCTCGTCGCTCAAGGGAGGCGGTGTTCGCGGTTCATCCATGTCACCTTTCATTGTCGCCTCCAAGTTGGCCCCGGTATATGCGCGTGAATTTCTGGCTGGGATATGCGGTGTACAAGAATACGTAGCGTCCAGTCTGCCGGTATGGAACTGCCCAGGCAAGATTATTGATCCGAATGATGTACAAGCGTTGGCCGGGATATCGCTCTTGGTTGGGATTCGGTATGTCGTCCAGCAAATCCCCAGATGCTAAACGGTATTTTACATCGTCGAAGGATATGCCACGCTCCCGCCGCAGTCGTTCGTTCTTGGCATCGTCCCATAGATACTCCCGCATGGAGAACGGAATTATAGGATGCGGGATTCGCGCCAGGCGGCGATGGTCTCGGGCGGGTAGCCGAGGTCGGTGAGGACGGCGTCGGTGTGTTCGCCGAGGGCGGGCAGGTCGCCGGCTTCCAGTGGGGTTTTGCTGAAAGAGACCAGGGGGCCGGCCATGCGGACGGTTCCGAGGTCGCGGTGGTTCACGTCCACGACGAAGTTGTTGGCCTCCACCTGGGGATGATCGAACATCTCCTCGACGAAACGCACCGGGCCGGCGGGGACGCCGGCGGCATCCAGAAGGTCGAGCCACTCGGCGTTGGTTTTGGCGCGGAAGATGGCTTCGGCGTCGATCATCAGTTGAGCGCCGAAGTCGGCGGCTTCCTGGGAGCGCTGGTCGTAGCCCTCGTCGAAGCGGATGTCGTGGAGTCCGACGACATTGAGGAGTTTCAGGCGCAGGGCGGCGTTGAGGCAGCCGACGACGATCATGCCGTTGGCGGTCTGGAAGAAGCGGTAGTAGATGTTGCCGGGGGACTGGAAGTGCTGGGCCTGGTAGACCTCGAGCAGGTCGGGATAAGGGGTGCCGGCCGAGCGCATGGCGTCCACGGACTCGCGAACCTCACGGTGGGGCTCCAGGTCGAGGGAATCGATGCGGACGAAGCGCATGCCGAGCATCAGGAGGCTGGTGCCGAGCAGGGACGCTTCCAGTTTCTGGCCGCGTCCCTTTTCGCCGGCGGCCGCGTCGCGTTCGCGGGCGAAGAGCGCGCCGCAGACGGCCCAGGCCTGGGCGAGGCCGCAGGCGGAATCTACCAGGGGGCTGGCCACGATGTGCTCGGGGACGCCATTGACCACCTTGCCCTCGGCGGTGGCGATGCCGGACATGGCCTGGATGATGATGTCGTAGCCGGGACGCTGGGAGTCGGGCCCTTCGTGTCCGAAGGCGGAACCCTCGCAGTAGATGATGGACGGGTTGATGGCGGACAAGGTCTCGTAGTCGATGCCCAGACGTCCGGCGACGTCGGGTCGGTTGTTGGCCAGGACAACGTCGGCCTGCTGGGTCAGGCGACGGACGATGTCGGCTGATTCTGGCTTGGTGAGGTCGAGGGTCATGGAACGCTTGCCGCGGTTGTAGGCCATGAACGGGCGGCCGTCGGTGGGCAGGACCGCCTGGGCGTAGCGCCACAGATCGCCCCAGGGCGGCTCGACCTTGATGACGCTGGCGCCCATGTCGGCCAGCAGCATCCCCGCCGTGGGGGTGGCGATCATGGTGGAGAACTCGACGACGTTGATGCCGTGCAGCGGGCCGGGCATGAGGCTATTCCTGGCGGCCCGGGCTGGCGCCGTTACCGGCATCCCCGTTGAGACGGTGGCTCATCTGCTCCAACAGGTCGAGGACGCGGGTCGTCATCTCGGCCTGCGCTTGTCGGTCGGCGGCGAGTTGGTCAAGAATGTGCCGTTGGAAGGCGCGGTTTTCCTGCAAAGACTGTTCGCGAGCCAGGCGCTCGGATTCCATAGACTGGATGCGAGCTTGCAGTTCGGCTTCGCGGAGTTGTCGGTTGACTTCCAGCTCTTTCTCGCGGGCTTGCTGCTCTGCTGCGCGCGCTTGTCGGTTGACTTCCAGTTCTTTCTCGCGGGCTTGCAATTCGGCCTCGCGGAGTTGGCGGTTTTCCACGCGTTCTTTCTCGCGGGCCTGGCGCTCTTTTTCGCGTTCCTGGCGCGCCTCCTCCTCCCAGTCTTTGCTTTTGAGCAGCGTCCACAGTGTCATAAACATGTCCAACACTCCGATGAAGCTGGTGGCGGCGAAAATCGCCGCCGTGTTCACTATCGCAGCAGACAGAATTTCCGGCAGTTCTCTTCCAGACAGCGAGTAAATCCGTATGGTAAAAATCAGCGCGGCAGTTGCACCGCCGAGGGAGAGAACCACGTACACAAAGACCGAAACAATCAGCAAAACTCTCATGCCAATTACGACGCTACGCGAGATTATAGCACCGGGCTATTGGGTGAGCCTGATGCGTTCGGGGCCCAGGGCCAGCAAGTCTGCGGGAATCATGGCGGCCAGGGCCGACGGGGTGTAGCCATGCGCGGCGGGTCCGCCGTCCAGCCAGGATAATGCAGCGCCGGCGCGTTCGGGCCTGAGTCCCCTGGATTGGAGGAGGACGCGGAAATCTCCGAGGCCGCCGGGTTGGGCCAGGTGGGTTAGGTTGGTGAGCCAGGCGCGGTTGTCGTCGGATTGTGGTTCGAGAGCATCAGGCAGGGCGTCGGCCGGGAGGCCATCGGGACCGGCGGGGATGGTCAGCCAACCCGCCAAAGGCGGGCCGCCGGCGTCGGGTTGCGGCGCTGCGTTGCGGCGGATGGTCTGGAGGCCCAGGCGTTGGAGGAAAACGCCTTGGGGGACGTTGCCGACGGTGTTCAGGCCGGCCGCTTCGCCGGCGCGCTGAACGGAGGAGAAATCAACCTGGGCGGTGACGTCCTGACGGCCGATGTCGTGCAGAGGGGCGTCGGTCTGGCGGTGGTTGCGGTAGGTTACAAGGGTCCCGTTGGGGCGTGCGACAGGGTCGTAGAGGTCGGCGGCGGCGCGGCCGTAGTCGATGGTGATGGCGAAACCGGTATCGAGCAGGGCGGCGGCAGCGCCTGCCCATCCGCCCCTGGCGGACAGGAGCAGGCAGATCTCGGCGGTTTGACCTTCGGCCAGCGTGGTGCCGAGATCCGACAGGCGGGTTTCCAATGCCGGAGTTGACGGATCGCCGGCAATTTCGACGAGCGCGCCCTCGTAGCCGTCGGCTACGTCGGACTCGACAGCGACATAGAGTTCGCGCAGGCATCCGACCTCCATGCGTACCCGGTGGACGGGCAGGGCGTCTAGCAGTTCGTTGGAAAGGACGCAATGGGCGGGAGACGGGAGCGACGCTGGGTCCAGGGAAAGGATGTCGGCGGCGATGCGGCTGGCGTTGGGGAACGGAGTTTCGTGGCCGGCCGCAGGGAACGGGTCGACGATGGTGTAGCGGATGACGTTTGCGAAACCGTCCGGTAGGTGGCGAGCCGCGGTGAGGATGTCGCGGCAGAGCAGGCCGTCGCCTCCTCCGGGTTCGAGCACGCGGAACGGGTTGGGGCGTTCCAGCAGGTCCCAGAGGTGGAATATCTGGACGGCCATGAGAGCGCCGAAGGCGGGATGGATTCGCGGGCTGGTGTAGTAGTCGGCGGCGGCGCTGGGTCGGGTGTAATAGCCGCCGGGTCCGTAGAGGGCGGCCGTCATGAACGCGGCGAAGGTGATGGGGCCGTGGCGGGCGATGCGGCGGCGGATGGCCCGTTCCGCCTGGGAGGGAGGCAGGTCAGTCGTCGTTGGTGCGGTGGCCATGCTATACCGCCCGCGCGCTAAATATGGTGAAGGCCATTCCCGATCTCGCCGATCATTCCCGGGATGACAAATGGATAATTTCTAAATAGAATGGCAGGGCATCTATTCCCCAGTAATGACCACGAGCCAGTTGTACCAGTCTTGGATCCGGCAACATGGCAACCACATTGATTATAACTCTCCTCATCGCAGCCGGGTCTTTGGCTGCCGTTGTCTTTGCCTGGCGGGGACGGCCGTCCAGCCCAATAACGCTCTTCGGATTGGCCGCCGCGTCCGTGTTGGCGGCGTTCCTGGCGGTAATCGCGAAAGCCGAAGGACCGGTTCTTCTGATTGCAGGCACAATAGTCGGTTTATCCGGGTTGGCACTCGTGGCCACGCCGGCTGCCCTGCTGATATGGGAAAAATACCAAGCCCACCGAAGCAAAGCGCCAGACCGGCCAGATACGTCGGGCGCCGACGAGCACAAGGCATGAACAACTATTTCGCGGCCGCCGTTTTGTTATTGGTATTTCTGCTGGGCATAGCCGGCGTCGCTTTGGATTCGCACCTGGGCTTATCAGAAACTGCCAGAGAGACTTTCGACTGGGTGACTAAGGTTTCATTGGGCGCCTTGCTTTCCCTTCTACTTCGCCAGCCCAACATTCAGCCCGCCAGCCACCAAGGCTCGGGCGGAGCCGATCGGTGAACGGTGTGCCCACAGGGGGCGACGCATCCGCCACCGCTACATCGATTACGGTCTACCCTACCGATACATGGGTTTGAAGAAGCTGTGGAGGAAGTTGTTGCGGTGGGCCCAGGAGTGGGCACGCTTGAGGACGGCGTCGGGGATGGGTCCGGCGTGGCGGCCCGGCCCTCCCGGATTGGTGATGCGCAGGGTCTCGTGGTCCGACAGTTCGGGCGGTGCCTCGGCGGTGTAGAGCAGTTCGCAGCCCTCGGCCTCGGCGTAGAGCTTGAGGCTGTCAAACCCCTTCACCCGCCGGCCGGGGGGCTGGTAGACGTAGAACTCGGTGCTGCCCACCAATTCGTCGAAGTGGTCGTTGCCGTTGCCGCGTCCGCCGCCCTGGCGAAGCTGGTCGCGCCCGATGCCGTAGTTGCTCAACCGTCTGTGCTGCATGATGGAACCGCCTGTGGTGCCTGGAAACGGCCGTGCCAATAGCCTCTCCCTTATGTGGGAGAGGCTGCTACGGAGTCTTGCCTACGGGTAGATGGCCCAGCCGACGGTGTCGGTTTTGGCGTGGAAGAAGTGGCCGTCGGTGGAGGTCACGAAGATGTCGGTGTTGTCGGGGCCGCCGAAGCAGACGTTGGTGGGTCGGGTGGCCGCTACGGGATGGGTCTCGATGACGCGGCCGGTGGGCGTGAAGACGTAGAGCATGGGGCCGGGGCCGCCGGTGGGCCAGCCGGCGGTGGCGATGATGTTTCCGTCGGCGTCCAGGCACATGCCGTCGATGCCGCGGTGAACGGCGTTGGCGTCGCGCCCGAAGGTGTGGAGAGTCTTGTAGGAACCCAGGGAGCCGTCGGCGTTGATGGGGTAGGCGCGCAGCTCGCGGTCGATGTCGATGCGGTCGCTGTTGCTCTCGGCGACGTAGAGGGTGTTGCCGTCTGGGGAGACGAGGATGCCATTGGGCATGGTGGTGTCATAGGTGGAGCGGACGGTCTGGTAGGACCCGTCGGCCTGGGGCACGGCGCAGAGGACCGAACGGTGGTCCAGTTGCTCAACCTCGTGGGGGTCGATGTTGCCGGTGTTCCAGGGGTTGGTGAACCAGATGCGGCCCCGGGCGTCGATGGCAAGGTCGTTGGGAGTGTTGAGCGGCACGCCGTCCAGGTTGTCGGCGACGGTGACCATGCTGCCGTCGGGGTCGAATCGCACGATGGCGCGGCCGTTCTGGCAGCAGCCGAACAGACGCCCGTCGGCGTCGAAGGCCAGGCCGTTGGTGCGGTTGGTGTTTTCGCGGTACACCGAGAACTCGCCTGATTTGGGGTTGTAGGCGTAGATGCGGCTGGCGTGGATGTGGGTGAACACGACGACCTCGCCGTTCCAGGCGGGGCCTTCGGTGATGCCGCCGGGCGGGTCTTCAAAGCGGTGGAGGAGGCTGAATCGCCAGGACATGTCGGGAATCTCCTTAAGGAAACTGCGGGTAGGCGCGCCGCAGCCATGCGATGGGATGGCGACGCTGGCGGGATTGTAGCAGGCGGCAACGAGGGGCGGCAAACCAACATCGTGGATGAGTGGCATGATGAATCCGGTTACATGATGGATCCGGTCATCCGAGGCGAGTTGCGGGCGGGAGCGCCTCGTGAAAGTCGGACACTGCCAGAGTCGATTAACATAATAATCAAAATGGTATATATTATGGAAAATGTATTCAAACCGAGGGGACATGCGGTTGCCAGGAAAGTACATCGGCGATTATCGGGCGTTTGCCCCGGCGACGCACCGGGCGCTACCCGACTGAGGAGGGCGGCTCCACGATGCGTGGCTCCAGGAATGTTCTGGCGATGGGACTGTCGGCGACGGCGGCCGTGCTGGTCCTGTGCGTAGCGGGCTGGATCCTGCTGGGGGGCGAAAGCGATGGTCCGGAAGAGGAGTCCGGCGTCCGGATCATCCCGCCAATCCATGCCTCAGACGCCGACGGCACGCCCGAACCGGCGGGTTCGTTGGATGCAGCGGAATCCGCGGAGACCGCAGTGTCAACGGAAATGGTGGTGTACATCACGGGCGAGGTGGTGAATCCCGGCGTCTACACGGTGGGCCCGGGGCAGCGGTTGGCGGACGTGGTTGACCTGGCAGGCGGACCGACGGAAGTGGCCGACCTGGAGCGGATCAACCTGGCCGCGCATGTATCGGATGCCGGACACTACCGGATTCCGGCCGTGGGCGCATCCAACGACGTGCCCGTGGGTTTCGCCCTGGCCGCGACGGTTGAGGATGAGAGGGCGACCAGCGTCGCGACAGCCGAAGCCGCCTGCGCCGTTCCCATCGACATCAACACGGCAACCGCAAAGTGCCTGGAGACGCTGCCGGGCATTGGGAGTGTTCGCGCTCAATCCATCGTTGCGCACCGAGACGAGGCGGGGCCGTTCGTGTCGCCCGACAGCATCACGGCGGTGTCGGGGATTGGCGACGGGATCTACGGCCGCATCGCCGACATGATTACCGTGGACGGCCGGTGAGGTAGTGTTCCACATCTGCTCCCAACCGGGGCCACGCGACGCCGAATCAACAAGCGTAGGAATCGGTTTCTGACCACGCCATGCGGCTGGTTCCCGATCTGATACTGGCTGCGGTGATCGCCGGAGTCGGGCTGGGGATCTGGCTGAACCCGGCGCTGTCTTCCCACTGGCCGTTACTGCTGCTGGCGCTGGCGGCGACGTTCATGGCGGTGGGTATGAGGGTATTCGGGATTCCCGCTGGGCCGGCGGTATTGGCGGGCGCCCTGGTCCTGGGGGTTTGGCGGGCTGATGTCGCCGATATCCCTGCGTTGCCGGTCGTCCCGACGGGCGCGGGCGTACAGGCCACCGTGGTTGTAACGGATGCGCCGGCGACAACGGGCGGCGGTTACCGTTTCCGCGCGCAGGTCGCGCCGGACGATGACGGCGGGGTTGGCAGTCTGCCGGCGGGCACGAACCTGCTCGTGTACGCATTGCCCCCGGATGCGCTGGTCGCCGAGCGAAGCCCGCCGTTTCTCCGGTATGGAGACACGCTGTTGGTGTCGGGAAACGTGGAGCGGCCTGAACCGATCGGCGATTTCGACTATGCGGCGTGGTTGGAATCCCAGGGCATAGCGGGGGTGATATGGTCGCGGCAGGTGGAGTTCGTTGCGACGGGCGGCGGTTCCCCGCTGAAAGCCGGATTGCACGGGATCAGGACCAAGATGGCATCCGCCATCCAGCGTTCCATATCGGAACCGCCGGCAGGGTTGGCGCAGGCGCTGCTGTTGGGCATCCGGTCGGAACTGCCGCAGCCGGTCAAGGAGTCCTTCCGCACGGCGGGTATGTCGCACCTGCTGGCGATTTCAGGCCTCCACGTGGGTGTGGTGATGGCGTTGACGCTGACGGCCGCGACGGGATTGGTGGGCCGCAACAACCCCTGGGCCATCCTGGCCGCCGCGGTGGTGGTGTGGGCGTACGCGTTGCTCTCGGGCCTGGACCCGCCGGTGGCGCGGGCCGCGATCATGGGCAGCCTGTATATGGCGCAGGGGTTGCTGGGGCGAGGGATCAGGGGACTCACGGCGCTGCTGCTGGCCGGCGCGTTGATGGTCCTGGTGGATCCGCACCTGTTGGGGAGCTTGTCGTTCCAACTGAGTTTCACCGCCATGGCCGGCGTGATAGTCGGGCTGCCGCTGATCAGCGTTTTGACTGCCGCGCTTTCAGGTCTGTCATCCGGTTCGTGGGCGGCGCGATGGGGTCAGTATGGGCTGTCGCTGCTGGCGGCGTCGGTGGTGATCTCCACCACAACCACGCTGGCGACGCTGCCCCTGGTGGCGTGGCACTTCGGCGAGATTCCTGTGATGAGCGTGCCGGCGACGCTATTGGCAATGCCGGCAATGCCGGCGGCGCTCGTGGGCGCGCTGCTGACATCAGCCGTGGGGCTGATCGCACCGCCGCTGGCAGCGATGGTGGGCACGTTGGCATGGGCGCCGTTGGCGTGGCTGATTTGGGTGGCAGAGGCCATGCCGCCGGTGTTGCTGGCGGCGCCCTGGCTGACCGCCCCGGTAGCGGTGGCATGGCTGGGAATCACCGGGCTGCTGGCCGTATTGGTATCGTCGCGGCAGGTGCGTCGAACGGTGGCCGGAATGCGGCGGCGTCCGCATTGGAGGCCGCGAGGAGCGGCGGGCCTGGCTGCGGGAGGGATTCCGGTTGTCATTATCGCCGCGCTGCTGCTGGCCGGACAATTTATGGGCTCCAGGCCGGACGGGCTGCTGCATGTGTACGCGCTGGATATCGGGCAGGGCGACGCTATATTCGTGGTCTCCCCGGATGGACGGCAGATGCTGGTGGACGGGGGACCTGATCCCGAGATCACGCTGGTGGCGGTTTCATCGCTGATGCCGCCGGGAGACAGGTCGCTGGACGTGGTGGCCGCGACGCACCTGGACAGCGACCACGTGGGAGGACTGCTGGGCGTGCTGAACCGGTACCAAGTGGGGACAGTGCTGCACGGGTGGGGATTGTCGGAGGGCGCCGCGCTCTATCCCCAATGGCGGGCCATGCTCGAGGGCCGGGATCATCCGTCGGCAACACTGCACGCGGGGCATCGCGTTCAGGTTGGACGCGAGGTGTCGTTGGAGGTGTTGCATCCGCCGTCCGACGGATTGCCAGGGTGGGTGGAACGCAATGCCAACAACGGCAGCCTGGTGATGAGGCTAGACTACGGGAGGGTCTCGTTCCTGCTGACCGGCGACATCGAGGTTGAGGGCGAGCGGTATCTCATGTCGGTTGCCGGCGATCAACTGGAAGCCGACGTGCTGAAGGTGGGGCATCACGGGAGCCGCACGTCGACGACGGATACTTTTCTGGACCAGGTTGATCCGCGGAGCGCGGTGATATCGGCGGGGCGAGACAACCGCTTTGGACATCCGCATGCTGATGTGATGGAGCGGCTGGAGTCGTCAATCGGCGCTGAGCACGTGTTCCTGACGGCTCGGGACGGGACGGTGGAGTACATCAGCGACGGCGAGGCGATGTGGGTGAAGGTGCATGGGGAGGTAGGGAGGTAGTCCCAATCCAGCAGGGCTTACCATTTCTGGCCACGGAATTTCAAATTACGCGGATGAAGTCGTGGTCCTGGTCGTACCACAAATCACCCCGTGTGCCGCCGAGGGCCAGGAACTCTCCGACAGTCATACCCTCTCGGTACAGGTCGAATCGTTTGTAAGCAGCGCCCCACGGGCGTTTTGGGTTGGATGCGACCAATATAATTATCACCATGCCATCTGCTAACGGTTTGCGTTTCTTGACCATGATGATGTTCGGGAACGTCGGGTTGGTCGGGCGGTAGATGTGGTTTTACGCGTTGGGTGTTTTGGCCGATTCGAGCCTACGCTCGTACCAGTGGAGTTCGCCGGCCTTTTGGAAGCCCGTGGACTGGTAGAGGCGTATCGCGGGGACGTTTTCGCCATCCACCTCCAGCCGGACGTAGTCCGCGCCGGCCGACCTCAGATAGACCAGGCCGGCGGCCAGGATCGTTTTGCTGATTCCCCGGCCTCTATATTCGGGTACCAGGCCAATGGAACCGATGACGCCCTGTTTGCGCTGGCCGTCGGACATGAGGAGCGTCCAACAGTAACCGGCCAGTCGTTCACCGTGAAGCAGCAGCCTGATCCCGTCGTACGAGGTGTTAGCCATCCGGGAACGGTGGGCGGTCTGTTCCTCGGTGTATGGAGCGAACCACCAAGTGTCAGCGAAAGCGGAGTTGTGCCCGTCGGTGAACAGGGCAACATCGTTTTCGGTGAAAGACCGCACCCGATAGTCGTCGGGTAAATCGACATGAGGAACCCGCTCCTGATCCCACGTCATGTTCCAGTAGACACGCGCCAGATCGAATCCTTCATCGACTAGGGCGCCGGCCCGTTCGTAGGGCGGCCATAACGCGAAGTGGGCGACATCTGCGCCCACTTCACGAGCCCGCTCTAGTCCCGCATGAAGCAGGGCACGCCATCCGGATTCGTAATCGTCCCCGGGAGCGGCGTGGATGTTCAGCACACAGCGGCCACCGCCAGTTTCGTCGCCGGATGGTTCGGGAAACACCAGGCAGAAACCGCGCAATGTCGGCCTGCCGTTGCCGGAATCCTGGAACAACAGCAGGCAGTCCCGTTCCTGATCGCGGCCGGGCAGCCGCATTATGTCGCTGAAAACGCTGCGGTGGGTCTCCGCGTCGGGGTTGGGACGGTTGCTCGCTGGTTCTGGTACGACGAAATCCAGCAGGGCGGGCAGGCCACCGTCGGCGAAGTTGCGGATGGTAAGCACGACGCGCCAATCGCTAAACCGGAGCGCGGTGGGTGTGCCAGTCGGTGGCCTGCTGGTAGGCGTAGGATGCGCGCAAGATGGTGGCTTCAGCGAATGAATTGCCACCGAGTTGGAGGCCGATGGGCAGGCCGTCCTCGGTGAATCCGCCGGGGATGGATACCGCCGGCATTCCTGCCAACGGGTAGCATCCGGTGTAGGAGCGGCGGAAGAAGAACCGCTGGCGCACGTCGTCGGCCGACTCGAACGGCGCGGTGAGAGCGTCGTGGCGCGGCGCGGGATAGGGCGCGGTGGGACACACTAGGACGTCGACCTTGCTGAACGCTTCCTCGAATTGCCTGCGCAGCAGGACGCGGGCTTTCATGGCGCGGTTCTGCACCTTGGCCGGCACCAGGGCAGCGGACTGGAGTCGAGTCCGGGACGCGCGGTCGAGCAGCTCGGGCGAGCGGCGCATGAGATCGTCGCGGGCGCCTGCGCCCTCGGTGTCGGCGATTCCCACGAATATCGCGCCAGCGATCTCGGTGAGCGGCAGGGACACGTCGGAGATCTCCGCGCCGAGACCGGCCATTGTTTGCAGAGCATCGTCCACGGCGCGGCGTACGTCGGGGTGCATGTCGGGCGAGTCGCAAAGCTCGGTCATGCGCCCGATGCGCATTCCGCTGATGTCGCCGTCGAGCACGCCGTAGTAGTCGGGCACGGGCCGGCGGCTGGTGGTTGGGTCTAGGGGGTCGTAGCCGGCGATGGCTCCCAGGACCAGGGCGTTATCCTCCACCGTCTTGGTCATGGGCGACGCGGCATCCAGGAACCAGCACATGGGAGTGATGCCGTGTCGGCTGATGCGGGTGAAGGTGGGCCGGAGGCCGACGGCGTTGCAGTACGAGGCGGGGCCGCGTCCGCTGCCGCCGGTGTCCTCGCCGACGGAGGCGGCGCAGAGGTGGGCGGCCAGCGCCGCGCCGGAACCGCTGCTGGACTCGCCGGGAGTGTGGCCGAAGCGCCAGGGGTTATGAGGCGTGCCGTAGGGCGGGTCGGCGGTTCCGCCCATGGCAAGCTCGCTGAGGTTGAGCTTGCCCATCAGGATGGCGCCCGCGGCTTTCAGGCGCGTCACGATGGTGGCGTCGTCGGACGGGACGTTTTCGGCGTAGGCCCGCGAGCCGTTGCTGGTGAGAATGCCGGCGGTGTTGAACTGGTCCTTGATGGCGACGGGAGCGCCGAACAACGGGGCGTTGATCAACGGATCGTCGCCACGACGCAGGGCTTCGTCAATGTCGGATGCGGCGCCAAGCGCTTCCTCGCGGGTGACGGTGATGTATGCCTTGATGTCGCCGTCGATGGCGTCGATGCGGTTGAGGTAAGCGTTGACCGCATCGGTGGCGGTGAACTCGCCGGCGCGGATGGCCGCGGAGGTTGCCGCGGCGGAGAGAAAGACGATTTCGTCGGGGTTGATAGCAGATGCCATTACACAGCTCCGATATGTTCGCCGGCCTGGATCACCGCATACTGCTCGGCGATGATGGCCTGGAAAGAGGGTGAGGTTTCGTGCCAGTCCAGCACGTCAACGCGGAAAGGCAGCGTGGATTCCTGGAACGCTTCCTTTAGCAGTTCGACGTTTTCCCATCCCATCGGCTGCGCACCGACCACTGCCAAGTCCAGATCCGACCACGGCTTTACTCTGCCAGTAACGCGAGATCCAAATGCACGCACTTCGCTGCCGGGTACGTATCGTCCCAGTATCTGTTTGACTTCTTCCAAATGTGCCGGGTTGATCTCAATCATTGCGGACCTCTAGGGCAGCGAGTAGAAGTTGGGCGTCCACAATAAACGCCGGGATTACTGCGTAAACCTCGTTTGCGGTGGCTTCCCGATAGGTGTGGGATGTCAGATTTCGCGCCCTGTGGTAGCGCATCCAGCCATCGACGTCATCGATCAGCCGTTGTTCCCATCCGAGACGGAATAACTCCCGCCGCGTCACTCCATCTCCCGTGTTAGGGCTGACGTTTATCTCCAACCATTTTTTGATCGCCAGCCAAGATTGTTCGTAGGTAAACTCAAAATGTTTGATGACGCCGGCTTTCACAGCGTTTTGCAACACTGTATCGAGATCCCCCATTGTTGACTCGTCCTCGCAGCGTTCAAGGATCAAACACAGGCTAGATATAGAATTTCTGAGGTTTTCTAAATTGAGGCGCATTTGAGATTTGCCAAACTACGCGCAGCGGGGCAAGGTCGTCTTTACTAGGCGACCTCGGGGAGGTCGGCGTCGTTGATGTTGATGCCGACGAGATCGGCGAACGTGGTCACTCGGCCATGACAGAATTCATCTGCGGGCATGGTCTATCACCTGCGGTTCCTGCGACCGCATAATTCCCAGAAATTTTCTATTGTCCAGCCAGCAGCGGCGATTATGTTTCCCGCTGTGGCCGGCGCGATGTCTCCGCCGTGGCGTGGTATTTCGACCCTGCGATTCTCTTTTCTCATCAGCGTATGGTTTGCGCCTTCCCGCTGGTCCCAACCCCCGTCCCTGCGAAATGCGCGCAGCAAAAGGCGGCGGCTGACGCCACGGAGATAAGGCGGCATCTAACGTCGCGCTTGGATTTTGATCGTTTCCACGGAGAATCCCGCGGCTGCGTATTCGCCAACCAATGTGTCTGTGGAGAGTGGTTGCTCCGGCAGATCCTGATGTGATCCAAGATCCTCGAGGTATAACTCCACGGCCTCTTTGATCATCCGCAAAGCCTCGTCGCGTGTACGGCCATCGGACACGCAACCCGGCAATGCCGGACACATGGCCGCATAGCGATAGTCCACGCTGTCATCGGTGACGAGCACAACTTCGAACTGGGCATTGTTTGCCGACAAAGGCGACACCGAAGGTTCGGAACCGGAAATGGTCATAACTCTACACCTTTGGCGAATGTGGATTTACTCGCCCGGGTCGGGGAAGATGGCGACGGGTTCGATGCCCTCGAGGTCGAGGTCGCGGAGGCGGTCCAGTTCCTGCATCAGGCTGGCGAAGCGGTTGGCGACTTCGGGCAGGTCGGCGTCGTCAATGGGGATGCCCACCAAGTCGGCGAGCATCATCACTTGGTCATGAGAGAAATCTTTGGCGGGCATGGTCCTTCACTTGCGGTTTCAGATCTACGTACTTGGCCAAGTTACGGCCTTTGTTGACCTCCGTACCGCGCCAACGTTGAAGGCCTGCGCGGTCGGCGACTGATGCGGGCGAAAATCGGTCCAGTTACGCGGCGTACTTTATTCCGAACAAATGAATATACGCCGCTTTCTCCCCTCTCGGAGCGGTGTCGTACATTTCGCGCAGTTCATCGGCCAATTGCTGTAAGCTCATAGATATGCCCCATTTCCCCATTCATGCCAGCACCCAAGTTCTTATTACTTGCTGCGGTCAGGTCAGAGGCTTTCCAGCAGATCGATGAACTCAGCAGCTTCTCGCTTACCGTCGATGATTTGCTCGCGACGCGGCGGGCCGCTGTAAAACCGGGTATGGAACCAGTTTGCGCTCCTGTAATAATTGAGTAAACGCGGGGGAGCGCTTTCGTCATCAATCAGACGCAGTATGGTTTCTTCCGGCGTGGCATGAGAACCGTGTTGCCAGCCTCTTTTCTCTGCAACGGCCTTGATAGCGTGGGCGGCAGCGCCCCATATTTTGTTGCTCGCCTCTTCCAACTCGCCGTTCGCCAGTTTGCTATCCACGAGATCCAGAAAATGCCAGCTTCGTCCAGCGTGATATGCGATGGGGTCGGTCGTAGTCATGGAAACCTCTGCGCCGTGCGAATCTACCATGTTGGCGGTGCCGTAAAGATTCGTTTGAAAGCATCGTACAGCAGCGTTCAGGTTGTGTAAAACCGGCGCGCCAACCGGAATATGACCGCTACAGCCAGTGCTTGAACCAGCCCAGCATGCGCTCCAGATAGGCCTGGCGCAGCGCGACGTGGCCCGTGCGCAGGAAACCGTGGCTGCAATCGGGGAACCGCACCATCTCGACCTCCTTCCCCAGCCGTTTCATCACCTGGAAATACTGCTCGCTCTGGCCGATGGGACAGCGGGCGTCGACCTCGCCGTGGAGCAGCAGGACCGGCGTTTCCACCCGGGGCGCGAAGGTGATGGGCGAACGCTGGAGCAGGCGGTAGGCCAGGCTGTCGACGCCCTCCGCAAGCTCGTTGACCAGGGGGCGGCTGATGGACATACCGCCGGCCAGGCGGTTGGCCCACTGGGTCTCGCCGAAACTGGTGGCGATGTCGGAGGTGCCGTACATGCTCCACAGGTCGATGCAGGGAGCGCCGGCGACGGCGGCGCGGAAACGATTGGTGTGGCCGATGGCCCACGTGGTCATGTAACCGCCGTAGCTGTAGCCGTGGATGCCCAGGCGGTTGGCGTCCACGTAGTCGCGCTGGCAGACTTCGTCCAGGGCGGCCATGAGGTCCCGGTAGTCCTCGCCGCCCCAGTCGCCCAGGACGGCGTTGACGAACTCCTCGCCGTAGGTGGAGGAGCCGCGCGGATTGACCGCCAGGGTCACGAAGCCGGCGCCGGCGAGCACCTGGTGCCAGGGCACGAACGAGTCGTAGAACGCGCCGTTGGGGCCCCCGTGGATCTCCAACACCAATGGATATTGCAGCGTTGGGTCGAAGTCCGGCGGGTGGTAGAGACGGCATTCGATGTCGTATTCGTCGGTCTCCACGCAGAACTTTTCCATGGGCGCCGGCTGATGGCCGGCGAGCCACGCGGCGTTGTGGTTCGTGAGGCGTCGTCGGCCGCATCCATTGGCGTTGACGAGGTGCAGGTCCGACGGCGTGGTCGGGCCAGAGGAGACCAGGGCCACGGCATGGGTGGACGAATCCATCGCGATGCCGGATAGCAACTCGCCGCCGGCGGTGAGTGGAATGGGCTGCGCTGCGTCTTCATCCGCAGGAACGTCCAGAGTGTAGAGGCGAGTTTCGCCGGAGGCGTCGGCCAGGAACACGATCCGATCGGCGCCATCAGTTTTGCGTTTGGTCCAGCGCAGTTCCAACGGCGGGAAGATGCCGGGATAGCCGAGGCATGGGCGAACGGTGTCATCGGTGAGCCGGCGGGGAGGATGATTTTCCTCCAGGATGTAGAGATATGGCTGCCAGAGCACCATGAGGCCGTCGCCCTCGCCGCCGGCGGCGAGCAGACGGTGACCGTCCGGCGACCAGGCCACCGCGGCCGCGTCGGTCAGACCGCGGGACCACAGATCGGGTTCCTCGAAATCGTCGTCGTCGAGGTCGAGGTCGAGTTCCAGGACGTGAACCTCGTTGGTGGCGGTAACGTCGCGGGAACCGGAACGCCCGGATATGAACGCGATGCGGGAGGCATCGGGAGACCATGCCGGGGCGGTATCGTCCCAGTCGCCGTCGGTGATCTGCTTGGTCGCTCCGGAGGGCACGTCCACGACGAACAGGTGGAAGTGGGAATCGCCGCGCCAGCCGATGGCGTCGTGGCGGTAGCGGAGGCGGCGGACGGAGCGTTCCTGGGGCTGATCGGCGGAGGAGTCCTGACTTCGGGATTTGTTGGGGACGACGTCGGCCACAACCGCCAGGCGGGACGAGTCGGGCGACCAGGCGAACTCACGCGCTCCGTGAGGGAGGGTGGTCAACTGGAAAGCCTCGCCTCCGTCGGCCGGCATGAGCCAGATTTGGCGGTGTTTTTCCGGGGATTCGTCGGGGCGCAGAAACGCGAGAAACCCGGCGTCTGGGGAGTAACGAGGGTGGGTGTCAGAGTCGCCGCGGGTGAAGGAGCGCGGTTCCGGAAGGTCGCAGTCGCCGGTCAGGTCGACCTGATAGATCCTGGAGCGGCTCTGGGAAGTCTCCTCGTCTATCCAGGACAGGACGTAGGCGCACTTGCTGCCATCTGGCGTCATGGTGGGATCGGCCACGCCGGCCAGGTGGCGGAACAGGTCTGGTCCGATTGGGTTGGTCATCGAATACGAACTCCCGACGATGGTTTGCGAGGGAAATCATGCCTACGCATCCGGCCAGTAGTTTACCTTAACCATCCCGCAACCATCCCGCTCACATTCGCGTTGCAAGGGCGCACTTTGCGGGGCGTTTGCCATTGCACGATATTGACGGAATGCGGCGGTGAGCCGGGTTGCCGGACGCCGCCCGAGTCCAGCAGGAGGCGAGCGCCGGAGCGTGCCTGTACTATAACGAATAATGATAGTAGGGCGGGCGGAAATTCTTGACACACCGTTAACAAGGGGCGCATACTGCGCGAATTCAGGAGAGGATCATGGCCGCCATTAATCTGCGCCCCAACGAGTTCGCGCTCGCCGGGCGCCGCATCCACTACGCATGGGTCATCGTGGTAATTACGTCGGTGATGCGCCTGGTGTCATCGTCGTTCCGGATGGGATTTCCAGCGCTGATTCCCCTGATCGCGGTGGAGTTCGGATGGCAAGTGTGGCTGGTCACCCTTGCCTTCTCGTTGCAGTGGGTGGTCTCAGGAGCGTTTGGTCCGGCGGCCGGTTGGCTGGGCGACCGATACGGCGCTCGCGTGACCATGACGATCGGGGCGACGCTCTACCTGATCGGAATGATTCTCACTGGGTTTATGAGCGAACCCTGGCACCTGATCCTGTTCTTTGGCATCATTCTGAGCGCGTCGATGGGCATTTTCCAAGTGCCGCTGACCGTATCGGTAACGTCGTGGTTCCGCAGGCACCTGGGCGTGGGCATGGGATTGCTTCAGGGATCGCAGGGTCTGGGTCCCGTAATTGCCATTCCGATCATGCTGGGAATTGCGGCGTGGTTCACGGTGGGCGCCGGCGCGCAGTTTCTGAACTGGGGCGCGCTGAGTTCGCCGCTGTTGAGCTGGATACCGCTGGGCACGCCTGAAATTCTGGGCATCCGGATGGCGTTCTTGATACCCGGCGTGGTGGGTGGGATCATCCTCCTGCTCCTGATCCGCATCTTCTACAACACGCCGGAGGATATCGGCCTGCGCCAGCTGGGCGCGGACGCCAATTCGCCGCCGCGCCAGGCTCCGTCCACGGGAGCGACGGCCAAGGTGCGGGCCAGCGTATTTCTGAAGCAGGTGCGCAAGACGCCGGCGTTCTGGAACCTGATCGGGATTCACTACTGGGGCTGCGCCGGACACAGCATCGTGATCGTGTTCCTGCCGGCGATGATTATCAGCTCGCTGGCTCCGGAAGGCGGGTGGGAAAGCATCACCGACGATTCGACGCGCTCGGCGGCATTGCTGCGGGCATCGGCGATTGGCGGCGGCGCCGCTGCCGTGATGAGCCTGGTGAGCACGTTTACGAGGTTCGGAGTGCCGATCGCCGCCGACCTGCTGGGCAGCAAATGGGTGATGGCGGTGTGCTTCTTCCTCCAGGTGGCGCCGGTGTTGATCCTGCTGTTCGGGATCCTGTTCCACCCGGTGGTCTGGATGTTCTACCTGTTCGCGGTGTTGTTCGGCATCGGGTTCGGTGGAGAGATGTCCGCGTTCCCAATCATCAACCGGCAGTACTATGGCAATGCCCCGATCGGCACGTCGTACGGTTTCCAGATGATGGGAGCCGGCGCCGGAATGGCAAGCGGCGCGCTGGTGGGGAGCCTGCTCCTGGCGGTGACCGGCGGGTACGCCGCGACGGCGGCGCTGTCGTTCGTGATGAGCCTGATTGGAGTGATCTCCATTCTGTTCCTGCCCACGACGCACAATCACCAACTTCCAGATTGGGAGAAGGAACTGCCGACCGAGCCGAGTCCGAATGCGGCGCCCGCGGCGGCGGCGGCACCGGCTACCTCGGGCAACGACGACTGATCGACCGCGCGAACGTCGTCAACGACGAGCGGGGCGGTTCCAGGACCGCCCCGCTTTGCGCTGCGCAAAAAAGAAACGCCCCCGGGAGGGGCGTCGGCCCAGCAGATTTCGCCGCTGAGGTGGTACAGTTATGGTAGTCTGCCGGCGCCCGTTTGTCAACTCTGGGTGTGTTGGCGGAGATGATGATGGTGCAGCGCGTAGCAGTGTACATCGACGGTTTCAACCTGTACTACGGCCTGCGTTCCAAACGGTGGCGTCGCTACTATTGGTTGGACATCCGCGCGTTATCGGTGAAACTTTTGCGTCCTGGTCAAAGGTTGATGAGGGTCAAATACTTCACCGCCCCGGTTTTGTCTCGGCCGGATGATCCGGGCCAGCAAGACCGTCAAAGAAGGTACCTCGGAGCGTTGGCAACTTTGCGTGACGTGCAAATCCTCTACGGTTATTTCCTGAGCAAGATGAGCATTTGCCCAGCGTGCGGAGCAAATCGAGAAACGTTCGAAGAAAAGATGACCGATGTGAACATCGCGGTTGAATTGCTCGGCGACGCCTGCGATGACGCCTTCGACACCGCCATCATAATCTCTGGCGATAGTGATCTGTCCGGCCCGATATCCGCAGTACGCCTGCGTCACCCCGACAAAAGTGTGATCGTGGCGTTCCCTCCCAATCGCACCTCTTTCCGGATGCGTCAGTCGGCATCTGCCTCATTCACCATAGGCCGCCGGATGTTCAGCGGCAGCTTGTTGCCCGAGCGGGTCCACACCGCCGCAGGGTACGACATCGAGAAACCGCCGGAATGGGCCTGAATCTTTACCGACGAGCTCCCGGCTAGCCATCGCCACCTCCCGGCGGTATGATGTCGCCAAACGTGTCGTATCCCCGACACATCGTATTCCCGAACACAAGGAGGCGTTACCATGGCTAACGGAATCACCATCCTGGTCGGCACCGCCGGACAGGGCGTCATGCGCAGCACCGACAGCGGCCAGTCCTGGCGGCGCGTGGGCATCACCCAGGGCATCCACTCGGACGCCGTCGTACGTTGTTTGACGCCGATACCCGGCGCAGAGGGCAGCGTGCTGGCCGGCTGCGACCGGGGCATCATCCGCAGCGACGACAACGGCGACACCTGGCGCGCCGTCGATACGCCCATGAACGGCACGGCAGTGTGGGCCATCGCCTTCGACCCGTCCAACCCGCAGGTCGCCTTCGCCGGCACCGGCACGCCCGACCCCTGCCAGATCTACCGCTCCAGGGACGGCGGCGCCACCTGGGAACTGCGCCCGTGCGAAGTCGCCGCCGAGTGCCCGGCTGTGGGCGTGCCCCGCGTCACCGGCATCGCCATCGACCCGACGAACAGCAACAGCGTGTGGGTGGGTATCGAGGTCGACGGCCTGCGCCACAGCTCCGACGGCGGCGACACCTGGGAAACCGTGCCCCACGCGGACATCCCCAACATGGACATCCACAACGTCACCGTGACCCAG
>JAJDXU010000431.1 GCA_022823105.1 Dehalococcoidia bacterium | reverse complement strand
AATGATTATTCGCCCCTACAAAGTTTGGTGGTTGGGATGGAGACGCTTACACGTCGCGCTCGATGGGGGCGCCTACTATGCTGCCCCACTCGGTCCAAGAGCCGTCGTAGTTGCGGACGTTGTCGTAGCCGAGGAGTTCGCTGAGCACGAACCAGGTGTGGGACGAACGCTCGCCGATGCGGCAGTAGGCAATGGTCTCGCGGGAGCCGTCCACGCCCCTGTCGCCGTAGAGCGCGCTGAGCTCGTCGGCGGACTTGAAGGTGCCGTCCTCGTTGACCGCCTGGCCCCACGGGACGTTGGCAGCGCCGGGGATGTGGCCGTTGCGCTGGGAGCCCTCCTGCGGCAGGTTGGGCGGAGCGTTGAGCGCGCCGGAAAATTCGTCGGGTGAGCGCACGTCCACCAGGGCGTGGCTGCTGCTGTTCACGGCCTGCAGCACGTAGTCGCGCAGGGCGCGGAGATCGGAGTTCTCGGTGGTGATGCTGTAGCTGCTGGCGGGATAGGACGGCACGTCGGTGGTGACGGGCCGGTTCTCGGCGAGCCAGAGGGCGCGCCCGCCGTTCATCAGCTTGACGTCCTGGTGGCCGTAGTAGCGGAGCTGCCAGAAGGCCCAGGCGGCGAACCAGTTGTTGTTGTCGCCGTAGAGGATGATGGTGGTGTCGGGGGAGATGCCGCTGCCGCTGAGCAGGGCTTCCATTTCGCTGCGGGAGACGATGTCGCGGGCGACGTTCTGCTGCAGTTGGCTTTGCCAGTTCCAGGTAACGGCGCCGGCGATGTGTCCCTGCTCGTACGCGGAGGTATCGACGTCAACCTCGACCAGGCGGACGTTGGCGTCCGAGCCGTGGTCGGCGACCCATTGGGTGGAGACAAGGGATTCGGGATGCGCGTATTCGGCCATGATGCACCTCGTGGTGGGGATATTCAGGGGGATGGATCGGGGGCATTATACATGACGGCACGATTTGGCCGGGATGGACGGTCAGTCGAGGAGCAGGAAGTCCCTGCGGACACGGTCGAGGAAACGCGCGTCAGTCAGCGCCATGTCATGCAGGTCCACGATGATGGGGAGGTTGGACTCGTCGAAATCCTCGTCCAGATCGCCCATGACCCTGGTGGGGATGGTCTTGCCGTGGTCGTCGAGCATGAGGTCGAGGTCGGAGTAGCGACGGGCGCGGCCCCGGGCGCGGGAGCCGTACACCCAGATGCGGGCGTCGGGCAGGCGGTTGCGGATGATGCCCAGCACCTGGGCGCGGCGCTCGGGCGTGAGGTCGATTTGGCGGGACGGTTCAGCCGCCATCTGCGATTCCCTGTTGCATTGCGTCGAGGAGGGCCCGGGCGTCGGCGGCGACGGGGGTTGCGTTGGCGGCGATGGCGTCGGCCATCGGTTCGTTGTAAGCATGAACCGCCCGGTTGCGGTTGTCCACATGGCGCATCCAATCGGCGCACTCTGCGATGAGTCCCAGGTCCGCGGCCTCGCGCAAGCAGCGGCGGGGCGACATGCGGTTTGCGTTTCGTAGAGCCGCCACCTCTTCCAGGTAGCGGCGCAATGTGGACACGGCTGATTCGAAGGTGAACGTGAACCGCAGGATCACGGAATCGCGGAGGAACGTGTTCTCCGGGTGTGCGGCGCGTTCCGACAGGGATTCGTCCAGACGGGCCAGCGCATCCCTGAATGGTTGGAGGTTCACTTCCGCAGGCATCGGTTACCAAGTCCCAACTCAGCTCAGCGTGTAACGCAATTTAAGGATAGCACGGAGGATGCGTTCTTCTCCCGGGTCGTGTTTCAGCGAGCACGGCCTTTTCAAAGTCCCCCCGTCGTTCCCGCGAAAGCGGGACCCCAGAACGTCGCTGTTCGTAACGGCCCCTGGATTCCTGCTTCCGCAGGAATGACGATCCGGAGAATGACGATCTGGAGGCGCAAGGGCGGCCTCAGCGACATTGGAAAGGCGCTGTTCAGCGAGACCGACCGGTTTTGAATGAAACAAAAAGTTAACCAACAGGCAACAGTCTGTTAACTGCGCTGCAATCGGCGGTTAACACGGCGGGCCTACGATGATGGCGGTCACAACAGATTCGGGACGCCGCCCACTGTCCGCCCCAGGCGGACGCGACGACGCCTCAACGAAGAAATGGAGGCAAAAGTATGCTTGCGGCCACAAAATCTCTATACAGTTCCAACGTACTCAAACACGGCGTTGCCGCGGTTAAGGAGTACCCGTTCTCCCTGCGGCGGACGCTGCTGGCGCTTTTCGTCGGCTTGATTGCCATCAGCGTGTTGGCAACCTTCAACTCGGTTTTCGCGCAGGGCGATGACGTTGCCACGGCGAGCTACGTTGACAACGTGGTGCTGATCGTCGCGGCGGCGCTGGTGTTCTTCATGCAGGCCGGTTTCGCGTTTCTGGGCGCGGGCCTGATTCGTTCCAAGAACACGACGAACTACCTGACCAAGTCCTTCATGGACTTCGCCATTGCGTCCCTGGGCTTCTGGGCCTTTGGGTTCGCGTTCATGACCGGCGCATCGGCGGGGCAGTTCATCGGACTCAGCAACTTCTTCCTGGTGGAAGGCAACTACGTTGACTGGATGTTCCAGATGGTGTTCGCCGCCACCGCCGCTACCATCGTGGCGGGCGCGATGGCCGAGCGCACCAAGCTGCAGACCTATTTGGCGTACAGCTTCATCGTATCCGCGCTGATCTACCCCATCTACGGTCACTGGGTCTGGGGCGACGGCTTCCTGGGCGCGATGGGCGCGCAGGACTATGACGGTTCCGGCGTGGTGCACGCGGTGGGCGGCTTCGTGGCCCTGGCCGGCGCCTGGGTGGTCGGGCCCCGCATCGGCAAGTTCGTCAACGGAGTGCCGCAGGAACTGGCAGCCCACAGCACGCCCTTCGTGGTGGTGGGCACGTTCATCCTGTTCTTCGGCTGGTTCGGCTTCAACATCAACACCGGCGACAACATCGGCCTGAACGCCGTCAACACGCTGCTGGCCGGCGCGACCGGCGCGGTGGTGGCGTTGTACATCTCGCTGATCACCAAGGGCAAGGCCGACATCCTGCTGACGTGCAACGGCGCGCTGGCCGGACTGGTGGGCATCACGGCCCCCGTCGCGTTCGTGGACCCGTGGGCCGCCGTGGTCATTGGCGCAATCGCCGCGCCCATCATGTGGGGATCGGTGAACTTCGTGGAGAAGGTGCTGAAGGTTGACGACCCGGTGGGCGCGATCAGCGTGCACGGCGTAACGGGACTGTGGGGCCTGCTGGCGGTGGCGATATTCGCCAGCGGCGCGGACTCTGCGGTGGCGGGCGGCCTGCGCTCCGAGGGTACAGTGGGCCTGGTCGGCGGCAACGCGGCGCTGTTGCTGCCCCAGATCCTGAGCATCATCGCGGTGGTGATCTGGCCGCTGGTTACCGGCTTCGCCCTGTTCTTCCTGCTGAAGTTCACCATGGGAGTGCGGGTCAGCGAAGAGGAGGAGATCCAGGGCCTGGACATATCCGAGCACGGCATCCAGACGTACCCGGAATCGGCGGCGACCAGCTAAAGCCTGCCAACGAACATTTTCCTCTCCTCACGAAGGGAGTCGGGGGTAGTGGCCACCCTCGGCTCCCGATTTATTTCCCGAACGATTTTGCTGGAAACACCCAGCCCATCGGACGCCTGGGCGCCAAAAGCGAGCAGGCGCGTAACAAGTTTGTAACATTTCCGTCATTCGTACGTAACACCGGAAAATTAGGATTGCCCGGTACTTTGCGCCTCTTCTGCTCAGGGTCAACTTCGAGGTCAAAGCACCGACGACAGCACGGCTATGCGCCCTCGGGCGGGCTGCGGCGGAGCAATCGGGAAAGGCGTACGGGCAAATAAAGGGAGTGAG
>JAJDXU010000153.1 GCA_022823105.1 Dehalococcoidia bacterium | reverse complement strand
ACAGTCACACAACTGGAACTGCAGGACGGGGAATACGTGGAACGGGCTGTTCTCGGCCCTGACGATACTCTGACGACACCCCTGTTGCCCGGGTTGGCCATTCCGCTATCCCAGATATTCCGGCATCGCCAGCGTCCGGATCGCAGGGCGGAGTAGCGGCATGGGGTTCATCGACGGCGTCGAGGAGCGCGCGCTGCCTGTCCGGCAGGCGATCCTGCAGCATCCTTTCGTCCAGGGCATAGGCCGTGGTGATCTTGATCTGGAGCGCTTCAAGCACTTCGTGGCCCAGGACTACGTGTACCTGATCGACTACGCTCGCGCGCTGGCGCTGGGCGCGGCACGGGCGCCGGAACTGGGGATCATGTCCTGGTTTGCCGGATTGCTGGACGAGACACTGAACACCGAGATGGAGCTGCACCGGGGCTACTGCGCACAGTTCGGGATCACACGCGAGGAGTTGGAGTCCACCCGCCCAGCGCCTACCACGGTGGCCTATACCAGCTACCTCATCCGGGTGGCGTCGCAGGGGAGTTTCGGGGAATTGGCGGCGTCCCTGCTGCCGTGCCAATGGGGTTATTGGGAGATCGGCGAACACCTCAGCCGCCAGGGACCACCCAGCCACGCTCCGCTGTACGCCGAGTGGGTGGGCATGTATACCTCCAGCGACTTCCGCGACCTGGCCCTGCACCTCAGGGCAATCACCGACCGCATCGGAAGCTCGGCCAGCGCGGAGGAACAGGCGGCAATGGAGTACGCCTACCTGACCAGCCTGCAACTCGAGCGCCAGTTCTGGGAAATGTCGTGGAACCTCGAGCGGTGGGCTGCGTAGAATTGCTTGACACTCGGCAACTCGTACAACCCCTCTGGTTATGATACAATTGCCCTGGCAACACCAAACGTTTGCCACAACATTAACGGATGGGATGCCGGTTTACTATGACCACCATCGAAGAACGTGTCAGCCGCATCGAGGGCATTATTCCTCATTTGGCGACCAAAGAGGACATCGCCGAATTGCGCGGGGAAATGCACATCGAAACCGGCGGATTGCGCAGTGATATTGCCGAATTGCGTGGGGAAGTGCGGGCCATCCGTTGGATTATGGGTGTCGTTGGTGCGGGGTTGGCAGCGTTGAATCTCGCCCTCAAATTCCTGGGGTAACTCCGGAGGCAACGGCTTATTTCTTGACCGCCCGGAAAACCCACACCGGGAACGAAAACAGGAAGTCGCCGTCCTCCTCCGGTTCTCCGATCTGAAACGCCTCCCTTCGTTCCTGGGGAGATTCCTGGAACTCCCGCCGCAGAGACCGAATCTCGTCTTCCGCTACCCTGGTGCGCTTGACCCAGTCGTTGAACCACAGGTAGACCCGCTCGTCTTCGCTCCCGATTACGTCCAATCCACGGTCGGCCAACATCCCGCTGATGACCGAGATTTTGCGGTCCTCCACATGGCTGTAGTCCCGCCGCAGTTCCACGTCGTTCTGCCACCGGGCAAGCTCGCTGCTCTCGGGCGCTACCGTGTCGGCCATGACCAGCGAGCCACCAGGCCGGAGGGCACGCTGGATTTCATCCAGGGACGCTTCAAAGTCCCGAAAATGGTGAGCCGCCTTCCGGCAGGTGATCAGGTCCAGGCTGCCGTTGGCGAATGGCAGCGACTCAGCCGTGTTCTGGGCCAGTCGTACGTTGGACAGCCCCCGCTCCCCGCCGATTCGTTTTGCCTGCCGCAACATTGGCTGGGTGATGTCGCTGGCCACGACACGGTCGGAGATTTCCGCCATTGCGAAGGCGGTGAAGCCGGCGCCGGTCCCGATATCCACCGTCCACCGATAGTTCGCAGTGCCTGGTCCGTCCCCCTGTGCCTGTCGATGGGACGCGCCCGTCAGCTTTTGCACGGACTCCAGGCTGTCGTCGCTGATGTGCACCTTGCTGGCCGCGTAGACACCCGCCTGGGGACCGAACATCTGCTGCGCCAGGGTGCCGCCGCCTTCCTCATTCTTGCTCGTCATGGGAACTCCATTCGCAAGTGTAGGGGCGGGTTTGAAACCCGCCCCTACAAACTACCGGCAATTCCGGGTCGGGGGTAAGCCCCGACCCTGATTCCACCCATACACGGGCAGAAATAACGCCGTCTAGACCAACACCGGAGCGTCGTTCTTCTGGTAGACCTGGAACCGGTGCCGGGTGGTGTCGGCGATGAACACGCGCCCGTCATCGGTCACCTTCACCGCCACCGGGGCCCAGAGGACCTTCTCGGGGGTGAAGTCGCGGACGCCGTTGCGCTGGCGGATCATGTCCGGGTTGGACTCGATCTTCTGCTCGCCCAGCTTGGACAGGGCGGCGTCGCCGGTGAACTCGGTGATGAACCGGCCCTCGGGGGTCAGCACCTGCACCCGGTTGTTTAGCCAGTCTGCCACGTACACGTCGCCATCCTTGTCGACGCAGACACCGGTGGGGCGGTTGAACAGGCCCACGGGCTGGCTGACCAGCCGGATCCCGCCCTGCTCCCGGGCGTAGCTGGCGTCGCCGCCGGTGCCCGGTTGGCCAAAGCTGGCGATCCACTGGCCGTCGTTGGTGAAGGACTGGACGCGGTCATTGCGCCAGTCGGCAACGAAAATGTTGCCTTCCTTGTCGAGTCCGATACCCCACGGCGTGTTAAACTCGCCCGGCCCGGTGCCGAAGCCGCCGAACTGGGAGATGTACTTGCCGTCCAAGGTGAATTTCTGCACCCGGTGAT
>JAJDXU010000150.1 GCA_022823105.1 Dehalococcoidia bacterium | reverse complement strand
CGACCCCACTCTGGAGCCCTGGGCCAGCACCACCACCCCGGTGGTCGAAAAGGGCCTCTCCGACCTCAACCCGGACACGCGCAACCAGTCGTACAATGAGATGTACGCCTACCTGCACGATCAGGCTTACTGGGGCGACGGATTCAACACCAACGTGCCGTGGGGCCTCAGCGCCGACGTGGCGTCATACGAGCCTTGGAGCCTGGTGCCGTACGTAACCGCCATCTGGACGGTGAAGCTCAAGTAAGCGTCGATTTATCGCGCTAACCGTAGGGGCGAACGATCATTCGCCCCTACACCACTAATTGCTGATTTGTTTATCTATCAACCCCGTATTCGACTATTGCAGACTGAACCGGCATGACCGCATACATCACACGAAGGCTGCTCGAAGGAGTGATCACGTTGATTGCCCTGAGCTTTGTGGTATTCGGCAGCGTCCACCTGGCCGGTGATCCAGCCCGATTTCTCCTCCCCATCTCGGCCGAACACGATGAAACCGTGTATGAAGAACAGCGAAAGCGCCTGGGGTTGGATAAGCCTTTCATTGTCCAATACTGGAATTTCCTGAAAAACGCGCTCCTGCTTGACTTCGGCAATTCGTTCACCGAGCGCCGGCCCGTCCAGGAGATATTGGCCGAGCGCATCCCTGCAACCGTGCATCTCGCATTGGCGGGCATAATCTTGGCAATCGGCATCGGCGTTCCCCTGGGAATCATCTCGGCCGTAAAACGCGATACGTTGCTTGACCGGGTCTGCAAGGCATTTGCCATATTCGGGATGGCCGCGCCCCAATTTTGGGTCGCCATCATGCTCATCATTTTGTTTGCCGGATACTGGGGTTGGCTGCCCGCGTTTGGAAGAGGTGACACGCAGGGTTGGCTGCCGGAATGGTCGCAGATTCCGAATATGATTCTCCATCTACTTCTACCCGCATTCGTCCTGTCGCTGGCCATCATCGCTGCCATCATGCGCCTGGCTCGCTCCGCGATGCTGGAAGTGCTGGATACGGATTATGTGAAGTTCGCCCAGGTGAAGGGGATGGCCGACCGTGTGGTGATCTGGAAACATGCCGCACGCAACGCGCTGATACCGGTGATCACCTTCGGTGGAATCAGCCTGGCGGGCTTGCTGAACGGCTCCGTGGTGGTGGAGGTCGTATTCGCCTGGCCCGGCGTTGGATTGATGCTGCTGGATGGCGTGCTGTCCAACAACTACCCTCAGGTGCTTGGAGCCATCATGGTTTCCGGAGCGGCGTATATTTTGACCGCCCTGATGGTGGACATCCTGTACGGATATGCAGACCCTCGGGTCCGCATGAATTAACGAGACCGGAGGAACGTTTTGGCTGCCGACGGCCCCGTATTGGTGATCGATGAACGCGCCCCGACCGGGTTGCTCCAACGGGTGCGCGAAGCGCGCTTGCCGTGGATTCCCATCGCCATTCTGCTGATAATCGTTTTCTGCGCCATTTTCGCCAACCTGATATCACCCCACGACCCGCGCAAAAACGATGTAAGGAACAAGCTGCAAGCCCCCTTCGCAAGTTCCGAGCACATACTGGGCACGGACCGGTTGGGCAAAGACATGCTGAGCCGCCTGATCTTCGGCGCGCGCACCATGCTCCAGGTCACCGCTCCTTCCATGGTGGTGGCGATTTTGGCCGGCACCATCATCGGCCTCGTCTCAGGTTATTCCGGACGGTGGGTTGACTCCATACTCATGCGAATAACCGACGCCGTGCTGGGATTTCCATCAATCCTGGTGGCGCTCCTCATCGTGACCTACCTGGGTACCGGCGTGTGGAACGTCATGATTGCGATAGCGGCCACCCAATGGGCGCGGTTCGCGCGCATGATCAGAGGCGAGGTGTTGGCCATCCGAGACCGCGACTTTGTTGTGCTGGCGCAGATATACGGCGTGTCGCCCGGGATGATCGTGTACCGACACCTTTTCCCCAATGTGATCAACACGTTGATGGTTCTGACCAGCGTGAGCATCGGCCAAGTGATCTTGCTGGAAGCATCGCTCAGCTTCCTCGGTTTGGGACTGGCGCCTGGCGACCCGGCCTGGGGCATCATGGTAGCGGAGGCGCGAGAGTTCCTGACCCAGGCGTGGTGGATCGCGCTCTTCCCCGGCCTTGTGATCACCGTCGTGGTGATGGCGTTTAACTTCTTTGGGGACTGGTTGCGGGACTATCTGGACCCACGGTTGCGACGCGCCGGCTGAATCATTCGACCGCTTCATGGTATGACACTGGGGGCGACGGAAACCGTCGCCCCCATGGCTTTTTTGGGCAGTAGCTACGTACTTGTGGAGGCCAACCTACGATTGTTGACGGCATTAAAGTGATGTGCTACCGTCCCGCCCACGCGGTAGCGGCTTGGTGAACGTACACTTCTCATTTTTTCGCCATGAAGGAGGGAACCCGGATGTTACGTCGCAAAATGGGCGGAAAGTTACTACTCATTCCCATTGCAGCCCTCCTGATGGTGATAGCCGTCGCTTGTGGAAGCCCGGCCGAGGAAGGACAATCCGCCGCCCCGCAGCAGGCGGCCCAGCCGACCGCAGCGCCAGCCGCGACGGCCGTTCCTGCGGCTGCCGCAGAGCCCACGGAGGCGCCGGCCGCCGCCATGACCGAAGAAACGGGCGGCAAGATCACGCTGATGAACGCCGTGTGGGCAACCGAACTGTTCACCCCGCGCGACGGCGTTGGCGAAACGGCCACTTACGGTCGCCAGATGCACGCGTTCTGGATCAACGGCAACAAGAGCCTGGAGATGGTTCCAGGCGTTCTGACCGACTGGAGCGTTTCCGAGGACGGGTTGTCGTGGGACCTCACGTTGCGGGACGGCATTACCTTCCACAACGGCGATCCTTTGACCATCGACGACGCCATGTTCACCATGGAGTTCACCTTCGGACCCGAGGCTGTCACCGAGTCGATCAGCCCGAGCATCCAGGCTGAAGCCGCCGAAACGGCTAGCATAGAGGCGACGGGACCGAACACCCTGCGGGTCACGCACACTACTCCCAAGGCGTTCTTCCCATTCTTCATTTCGGACCTGAGCTTTGGAATCGCGGGAGTATTGCTGCCCAAGGACTATTTCGAGAGCCTGGGGCAGGACGGTTACAACGACGCGCCCATCGGGGCCGGTCCGTTCCGTCTCGAAAATCACATCATCAGCGAGCAGATCCTGCTGGAACGCTACGACGATTATTTCGATCCGGAACGGGGGCCGTCATTCCAGACGCTGGACATGCGCCTCGTGCCTGAAGTTGCCACCCGAGTCGCCGCGCTCCGGGCGGGCGACGCTGACGTGGTCGAGGCCAACCTCGCTGTGAAAGACCAGGTTGAAGATGGCGGCGGCCGCATGATCTGGGCGCAGGAATCCTCGTACATGTGGATACTCCTGCCCGGCTGCTGGGAAGAGCAGTTCCCGTGCAACAAGAAGGAAGTCCGCCACGCATTGGACTATGCCATCGACAAAGACGCGATCATCAACGGGTTGTATGGTCCCGAAGCCGCAGTGTCCCGTGGTTGGAACTGGGCCACTCCCAATGCCCTGGGTTACAGCGAAGACCTGGACCCGTTCCCGTTCGACCCTGACCTGGCCAAGCAGTTGATGGCCGACGCCGGTTACCCGGACGGAGAAGGCTTCGGAACGCTGGAAGTGCACACTTGGAAAGCCGGAGACGTGCCGTTCCTGCCTGAACAAGCCCAGTTGATCGCCGACATGTGGGAACAAAACCTGGGCATTGATGTAGAGGTGATCGTGGGAGAAGCCGCCACCGTCCGCGAGCGCTGGTTTGACCGCCAGCTGGACGGGAAGGTCATCATCCGAGCCAACGAGACCCGGTGGGACGGCGGCAGCATCACCAACGCGATCTACGGCAACCCGGACGGAGGGGCGCACCTGGGCGGACGCCGCGACGATCTGATCAAGGTCGCCAAGGACGTACTGTCGGTGGTGGATCCGGCACTGAGGCAAGAGGCATTCAACGAAGCCTATAAGATCCTCCGCGAGGAACACTACGAATTTGGAACGGGGTACGTGAACCTGCCGTGGGGCGTCGGTCCTCGTATCGCCGAGTGGGAGCCGTGGCCCGTGGTGGCGTACCAAACGGCTATCTGGACCATGAAGCTCAACTAGTTTCCCGCTGACGATCCATGTGGCAATTCATTGGAATACGGGTCATCCAGGGCATCTTCACGCTGCTCGTAATCAGCCTGCTGGTGTTCCTGGCGACCCGGTTGACCGGAGACCCTGCGCTGGTTTTGCTGCCGCCGGAAGCGTCGAGCAAAACCGACTACGAGCGGGTGCGCAAGCAGCTCGGACTGGATAAATCGCTGCCCGAGCAATATTTCATATTCCTCAGGGGCGCTGTCCAAGGAGACTTCGGGCTATCGATTCGCGACCGGCGGCCCACCCGCGACCTGCTCCTCGAACGGTTGCCCGCCACCTTGCAACTGGCTCTCGCCGGCATGGCCCTCGCGATCGTGATCGGAGTTCCGCTGGGGATCCTGTCTGCGGTGAGACGCGACTCAATCTTCGATAAAGCAGGGAAATTATTCGCCGTGTTGGGAATGGCGGCTCCCCAGTTCTGGGTGGCCATCATGCTGATACTGTTGTTCGGGGCCATCCTCAGGGTTTTGCCAACCTACGGACGGGAAGGACCTGAGAACTTCATCCTTCCGTCTTTCGTCCTGGCGTGGTCGATCATGGCCGGCATCATGCGCCTGG
>JAJDXU010000008.1 GCA_022823105.1 Dehalococcoidia bacterium | reverse complement strand
CTCCACCCCCATGGTCGCCATCATCGGCCGGCCCAACGTCGGCAAGTCGTCGCTCTTCAACCGCATTCTCTCCCGCCGCCACGCCATCGTGTCCGAGGTCGCCGGCACCACTCGCGACCGCCTGATATCGCGGGCCTCATGGAAGGGCCGCCCGTTCCTGCTGGTGGACACCGGCGGCCTGGAGGACGACCCCGAAGGCCACATCCTGGGCCGCGTCCAGGAACAGGCCGACATGGCCATGGGCGCCGCCGATCTCATCGTGTTCCTGACCGACGCCATCCAGGGAATGACCGCCACCGACGAGGCAGTGGCCCAGCGTCTCCGGCGCACCGACAAGCCGGTGATCCTCGCCGTCAACAAGGTGGACAACGACAACCGCGAACTGGCCGCCAGCGAGTTCTACGCCCTCGGCATGACCGATACGGCGTTCATCTCCGCCTACCACAACTACGGCATCTACGACCTGCTGGACCGCGTCCTCCAACTGCTCCCCGCCCCCGAACTGGCCGACCTCTGGGACGCCGACTACCAAGCCGGAGACCTCATCGACGACATGGACCAATGGCCCGACGATGATGAGGATTCGGACGACGCTGAGCCCGAATCCGACGCGCTTCCGGCGCCTCCCACCGAGATGCGTCTGGCTATCGTGGGCCGCACCAACGTCGGCAAATCGCTGCTCACCAACACCATCATCGGCGAGGAGCGCAGCATCGTCAGTCCCGTCGCGGGCACCACCCGCGACGCCCTCGACACCGAGATCTCCTACCGTGACCACCACATCACCCTGGTCGACACCGCGGGCATCCGTCGTCCCGGCCAGGTCCAGCGCGGCATCGAACGCTACAGCGTGCTCCGCGCCGTAAACGCGGTCCGCCGCAGCGACATCGCCCTGCTCATTACCGACGCCACCGAGATCGCCACCTCGCAGGACGCCCACATCGCCGGACTCGCCTGGGACACCAACCGGGGTCTCATCGTGGTCGTCAACAAGTGGGACCTGGTCAATCGCAACCGCTTTCGCATGGAGCGCGTCCTGCACCGAGTCCAGGAACGCCTGCACTTCATGTCCTACGTGCCCGTGTGTTTCACCTCGGCGCTCACCGGCGAGGGCATCGACGACCTGCTCGATACTGCCCTCTCCCTGTGGGAGGAGCGCCAGAAACGCGTGCCCTTCCGCGAATTGCAGTACCTGTTGGCCGACGCCGTTTCCGCGCATACACCCCCGTCGCAGCGGGGCAACATACGCAACCGCCTGCGCATCCGACGGGTGCGCCAGGTTGGCGTCAACCCGCCGACCTTTGCCATCAGCGTGAACGACCCCAAGTTGGTCCACTTCTCGTATCGCCGCTACCTCGAAAACCGGATACGGGAACGATTCGGGTTCGACCGCACGCACCTGCGCCTCATCTTCCGGCCCGAACGGGACGATCGTTCTCCGCGCTCAGGGATTCGTTCGCCCGGCCCTCGCTCCAGCCGCAGGACCAGATCCGAACGATGACACCGGTCCGAAGGCCCAGCCCTGCGTCGTGGGCCATGCTCACCGCCACCCCCGTGCTTTGCGGGGCCGGCGTGCTTCTCCTGCTGTTCGCCCCACAGTTGTCTCCCGCGCTGCGTTTCGTCGCGGTGTGCGCGCTGGCCTACCTGGTCGGCTCTCTGTCGTGGGGCTACATGCTCGTCGATCTCGTCATGGGCGAGGACATCCGCGATTCCGGCAGCGGTCGCACCGGCATGTCCAACATCCTGCGGACCGCCGGCGGCAAGGCAGCAGCCCTGGTCTTCGTCCTCGACGCCGGGAAGGCCGTGCTCATTGTGCTGCTGGCCCGCAGCGTCACCGGGTCCGTGGAAGTCGAGGTCGCCGCCGCATTGACCGCCCTGTGCGGACACAACTGGCCCATTTATCTTGGATTCCGGGGCGGACGCGGAATCATGCCCGGATTCGGCGGGCTCTCCGTGATGGCGCCCTGGATAGCGGTCGCCGGCGGAGCAATGTTCCTCGTGGTCACCCTCTCCACCCGCATCCTGTCGCTGGGCAGCATTGTCGGAACCCTCGCCGTCGCCCTGGTGAGCCTGGCATTGACCCTGGCCATCGGCCACCATCAACTGTACACGCTCTACGTGTTCCTGGGCGGCGCCCTCATAATCTGGCAGCACCGCGACAACATCCGGCGCATCGCCAACGGAACGGAGCGCAGACTCGGCCTCCCGGGCCTCCGCAATCGCTGATCCCGACGGGCCCGACCCATTCGTTGCACCATTCTGTCCAATCGGCTTCTCTGGCGCGAATCCTGTGCTAAACTGCACATAACTACCGTAACTGGCGGTTAAACGACTGTGCAGAACACCATCGAAGCCACCGCAGCGGGCGTCTCCCAGACCATCATTGAAGCGACCGCAGTCGCCCATCGCATCGCGGACAACGTTTCCAACGTCATCATCGGCAAGGACGACGTCATTGAACAAGCCCTCGCCGCCCTGATCGCCGACGGGCATATCCTGGTGGAGGACGTTCCCGGCGTGGGCAAGACCATGCTGGCCCGCTCGCTGGCGGTGTCCATCGGCGGAACCTTCTCGCGCATCCAGTTCACGCCCGACCTGCTGCCCAGCGACGTGACGGGCGTTTCCGTTTACAACCAGGGCACGGGAGACTTCAACTTCCGTTCCGGCCCCATATCCGCCCAGTTGGTCCTCGCCGACGAGATCAACCGCGCCACTCCCAAAACGCAGTCCGCGTTGCTCGAGGCCATGGAGGAGCGCCAGGTCACGGTGGACGGCGTAACCCACCAGCTTCCGGCCCCCTTCCTCGTCATCGCCACCCAGAACTCCATTGAATACGAGGGCACGTTCCCTCTCCCGGAGGCTCAGCTTGACCGTTTCCTGATGCGCGTCAACGTGGGTTATCCCATGTTCGCCGAGGAAATGACCATCATCGCCCAGCAGGAATACTCTCACCCGATCCAGGACCTTGGACCGGTCGCGAGCCCCGAAGACGTGATCAGCCTCCAGCACGCCGCCCAGAGCGTGTATGTGGACAACCTCGTGCGCGAGTACCTCGTGTCTCTCTCCGATGCGACCCGTTCCCACCAGGACGCCGCCCTGGGAGCGTCGCCGCGCGCGTCGCTTGGTCTCTTTCGCACTGGGCGCGCCCTCGCCCTGATACGCG
>JAJDXU010000325.1 GCA_022823105.1 Dehalococcoidia bacterium | reverse complement strand
GTTGGCATACCGGCACGGGTAGGTCCCTTCGGGCTCGATATGCAGTTCCTCGAGCAGGGATGCCGGAAACACGGAGTCCGACGCACCTGTATCAACCACTGCATCTATGGGACGCATATCGCCACCGGAGACGTAGGGATGCCCGACGTGAATTTGAACGCTGAAGTAACCCATTGAATTTCCCGTTTTCAACAGTCAAGGTGCAACTGTTTGTGATAAGTTCTAAAGTACTGTTCAGATTTGTGTTGACGTATACCATTGTGCCACCAGCGTGTCAATTGCCAAAGCGCTCGTCCGGAGATCGATCCATTATGACCTGCCTTGTGAGTTCAAGCTTCAGCACGGTATTTTTACGATCATGGACGAGGGAAAACCAATGACCTTTCGACTGGTTCAACCGACTTCTTTGGCGGAGGCGTGCGCGATTCTCGCGGACGAACCGGGGGCGGCGCCCGTGGCCGGTGGGACGGACCTGCTGTCGGAGATACGGGACGGGACCGCCACGCCGGATACGCTGGTTGCGCTGGATTCCATTGTCGATGCCGACATGGTCGGAATCACCGGGACGGCGGATGGCGGGATGCGGATTGGAGCGCTGACCACGATTGCGGATGTCGCGGCGCACGACGGGATTCGAGAACGGTACGCCGCGCTGGGGCAGGCCGCCGCCGGCCTCGCCACGCCGCAGGTGCGCAACCTGGGCACGCTGGGTGGGAACCTGAACCAACGGCCCCGGTGCTGGTACTACCGGCATCCGCTGACGGTGTGCCTGAAACGGGGCGGCGACCGGTGCTTCGCGGTGCAGGGAGTGGGCAAATACCTTTGCATCACGGGGGGCGACCGATGCTTCATCGTGCATCCGTCGGACGCGGCGGTGGCGCTCGCGGCACTGGGGGCATCCGTGACGATTGCTTCGGGCCACGGGCAGCGGATCGTGCCAATCGAGGACTACTTCGTGGGCCCCGACGTGGACCTGATGCGCGAGAACGTGCTGCGGCCGGGCGAGTTGCTGACGGCGGTGACGCTGCCGCCGACGTCGGAAGGACAACGCAGCATCTACCTGAAAGCGCGGGAGCGGGAGTCGGGAGATTTTGCGTTGGTCAGCGTGGCGGCGGCGCTTACCGTTACGGATGGTGTGGTTACGCAAGCGTCGGTGGCGCTGGGCGGCGTCGCGCCGACGCCTTACCGGGCGACGGGGACGGAAGAGTACCTGCGGGGGAAGGCCGTGGGTGAAATCGACGCGGGAGAAGCGGGAGCGGTCGCCGTGGCGGACCCGCGACCTTTGCCAGACAATGCTTACAAGGTACCGATGGCGGCCAACCTGACGAACCGGGCGGTTGCGAGGCTGCTGGCGTCCGTTTCACCCTCATCCTGACCCTCACGCGTACCCGCTGTGCGCAACCTGGCACTGCGAGCGTCCCCGCCGCCCCAATTCAGGTGGCATAGTCATTTCTGGCGGTGCCAAAACGCCCAACTTTTTGTGATTCACGCGCCTGCGGTGGCAAAAAGACCGGCCGTCGCCCCCCATAATCACCCATATTCTCCAAAAACCTCCGGTTCAGACACCCCCGCCCCGGCGACATTTCCGCCTTGCTCTAACCCTTCCTCCATCCGTACCATATTACCCAGCGCCCCAATTCCAATCCGCCACCCTGACCTGCGACAGGGCCGACCCGATGCCCACCTCCCAACTCCGCGAACTCGCTCCCCCAAACCCGCTCATCTGCCCGCCAATACCGCTAAAACCGCCGCCAAAATCCTGCCATCGGCCCCCAATTCAGCTCCACCACTCGCCCAATGCCCTACTGGAATGAGCGAAAATGAGAGGAAATGAGCGGGAAATCGGCTTTTCCGTCCATTCACCACGCAATTGCAAAGCAGGTACGCGTGAGCATCCTGACCCCCTGCCGCCATGGGCGGACGCTCCACCCATCGAGGGAGGGAGAGGGCCGTGGCCTTTTCAAAGTCACGCGATCTTCTTGCATCCGCTCGTCCTGCGGCGCGTCTGCCGACTCTGGAACGGCCCTGGGGCAGGCCGGCGGCCCTACACATGGCAGGGGTTACGTACTATACTGCCGGCGGCTACGGTGGATCGAAACATACAACCACCGGGCGGCACACATCCCACACCAGCGATACAAGGAGGCGTCATGACGCAGCCCGCAGCCCGAACCGTAATGCAGGAAATTTCCCCCAAGCTGGCCGAGCTATCGGCAGACGTGTTGTTCGGCGACGTCTGGGAGCGGCCCGAACTCTCCAAGCGCGACCGCAGCCTGATCACCGTGGCGACGCTGACCGCGCTGTATCGCACGGACCAGTTGCGCGGACACATCGGGCGCGCGCTGGACAACGGCGTGACGCGCGATGAGATATCCGAGGTGATCGCCCACATGGCGTTTTACGCCGGCTGGCCGGTGGCGGCCAACGCGGTGCGAGTGGCCAAGGAAGTATTTGACGAGCGCGGCGTCTAGCAGTCGCAGTCCGTCGATTTCCCCTCTCCCCCAGTGGGAGAGGGTCAGGGTGAGGGGCAAATGTCAATAGCAACCATTCACCCTCACCCTAGCCCTCTCCCATCCAGGGAGAGGGGAAACTAAACAGGAGGCCCCCATGCCCAGAATGACCGGCGCCCGATTTCTCGCGGAAACGCTGCGCGAGTATGGCGTAACCCACGTTTTCTTTGTCCCCGCGATTATCCGCCGCGCTCTCGTAGAGATGGAGGACGTTGGCATCCAACGGATCATTTCACACGGTGAGAAATCGGCGGCTTACATGGCCGACGCATACGCGCGGGTTACGGGCAAGCCCGGCCTGTGCTTCGCGCAGTCGGTGGGCGCGGCGAACCTGGCGGCAGGACTGCAGGACGCGTACCTGGGGGTTTCGCCGGTGATTGCGATAACGGGGCACCGGCCACCGATGCACCGGCACCGGAACTCGTACCAGGAGATCGAGCATTCGCGGCCGTTCGCGTCGGTGACCAAGTACAGCGTCGAGGTGGAGACGGTGGACCAACTGCCGCACCTGCTGCGGCAGGCGTTCCGCGAGGTTACAACGGGGCAGACGCTGCCGGCGCACCTGGACTTTTCGGGCATTTCCGGCGACGTGATCACCGACGGCGAGTTAGACATCGACGTGATTGCCGAGGAGCCGTTCATGCAGCGGCCGGCGTTCCGTCCCGAACCGGAGCCGGAGCGAGTCCGCGAGGCGGCGCGCATACTGTCGCAGGCGGAGCGGCCGGTCATCGTGGCCGGCGGCGGCGTTACGGCGTCGGGAGCCGAGGCCGAGGTAGTGCGGCTGGCGGAGATGCTGAACATCCCCGTGGCGACTGCGCTGAACGCCAAGGGCTGCATTCCCGAGAATCACCCGCTGTCCGTCGGCGTGGTGGGCAGCTACTCACGCTGGTCGGCGAACCGCGTGGTGTCGGAGGCCGACCTGGTGCTGTTCATCGGCAGCCACACCGGCAGCCAGGTGACGCTGGACTGGCGGCTGCCGGCCGAGGGCACGCCCACCATCCAGATCGACATCGACGCCAGCGAGTTGGGGCGGTCATACGCCAACGCTTACGGACTGCTGGGCGACGCCAAGCGTACCCTTGAGCGAATGCTTGACGTGCTTGAGCCCACGGGCGGAAACGCCGGGTGGGTGTCGCAAGCGCAGGAACACGTGCAGAACTGGCGCGACGAGCACCATGACGTGCTCAACTCCGACGCGGTGCCGATTCGCCCCGAGCGGCTGTGCCAGGAGTTGACCAACTTCCTGCCGTCCGACGCCGTTTTGATCGCGGACACCGGCCACGCCGGCATCTGGACGGGAAGCATGGTGGAGATGCACCACCCGGACCAGTCGTACCTGCGGGCCGCCGGCTCGCTGGGCTGGGGTCTGCCGGCCGCGCTGGGGGCCAAGTGCGGCGTGCCGGACCGGCCGGTGGTGTGCTGGACCGGCGACGGGGGGATGTGGTACCACATCGGGGAGCTGGAAACTGCCGTGCGCTACGGGATCAACGCGGTGATCGTGGTGCACAACAACGGAGGTCTGAACCAGGACCGGCGGGGTGACGAGGCCGCCTACGCAGGCAGGGAGAATGACAACTCCGCCGAGCTTTGGCGGTTCACCGACACCAACTTCGCGCAGATCGCGGAGTCGATGGGCGCGCTGGGCATACGGGTCACCGATCCCAACCAGATCAACTCGGCGCTGGACCAAGCCGTCAGCGCGAACCGTCCGGCGGTGGTGGACATCGTGAGCGACGGGGACGTTGCGGCCGCGCCGCCCTGGGGGCCCTAGTCGCCGAACGGCGCAGTAAAGCGGGAAGGCATGGCCGCCTCGGGGTGTCGTTTGCCACACCTTCCCGCTCTTGATGAGCCTGGCGCCAGGGTTTGCGATGGCGGCCACCGCGCCGGAGCATCCGCAAAATGTTCCCGCGTCGGCGAGGCGTCGAGTTGCCCGGAACGTCCGGCGCTACGGATGTTCAACCGTCCAAAGCGGGTATGGAAACGACCGGGGCATGCCGCGGCCAGGGCAAAATGACAATGGTATTTGCCGGGATGGTGCAGGTTGCGCTGCCCGCTCGCGGTTCGACGGGCTCACGGTGAGCGGTTCGACGGGCTCACGGTGAGCGGGTGATATTGCCAGGTGACGAGATCGAGAAGCGACGGATAGACGATCACCGGGAGGTGACGGCATGAGATTGGACGGCCAGACGGCGGTGATCACGGGCGCTGGGCGAGGCATCGGGCGGGCCATTGCCCTGGCCTATGCCGGCGAAGGCGCGAACCTGGCGCTGGCAGCGCGGAGCGAGTCCGAGCTGGGGGAGGTTGCTGCCGCCGTTTCGGATCTGGGCGCCGAAGCCATCGCCGTACCCACCGACGTCACCAGCCAGGAAGACACGGAGCGGTTGGCGCAAAAGGTGATTGAGCGATTCGGGCGCATCGACGTGCTGGTGAACAACGCCGGAATCTCGG
>JAJDXU010000166.1 GCA_022823105.1 Dehalococcoidia bacterium | reverse complement strand
GATCGGCGACCTGCTGGATGTGGCGCGCATCGAGACGGGGTCGTTGTCCGTCGCGCCCGAGCCCGCCGACGTGGCCGTGTTGGTGAACGATGCCCGAACTGCATTCGTAAGCGCCGGCGGCGCCCACGCCCTCCAGATTGACCTGGCGCCGGACCTGCCCTGGGCGATGGCGGACCGCTCACGGATGGTCCAGGTGCTGGGCAACCTGATCGCCAACGCCGCCCGGCATTCCCCGGAGGTTTCGCCCATCGTGGTCAGCGCGTCTGCGGCTGGCTTCCACGTTTCAGTATCCGTGTCCGACCGCGGCCGCGGCATTCCGGCGGAAAGCCTGCCCCATCTGTTCATGAAGTTTGCCAGGGTGGACGCGGACGACCAGGTCGGAGACACCGGGTTGGGTCTCGCCATCTGCAAGGGGATAGTCGAGGCACACGGCGGGCGCATCTGGGCCGAGAGCGATGGGGCCGGCTTGGGAGCCCGCGTCACCTTCACGATTCCGGTCGTCGAGGAAAGCGGGTTCGTTTCACCGGCGCTCTGCTCACGGCGTCCATCGCGACCCCAGGAGGTCCCGGTACGTGTGCTGGCCGTGGACGACGATCCCCAGGCTCTCCGGTACGTCAGGGACGCGCTGACCAGCGCCGGATACCACGCCGTCGGTACCGGAGACCCCAACGAGGTCATGCGTCTCTTGAGGGAACAGGCGCCGGAACTGGTTCTGCTGGACCTGATGCTGCCGGGAACCGACGGCATCGAGTTGATGCGGGAAATACGGGAGGCGCAGGATACCCCGGTGATATTTCTGTCCGCCTACGGGCAGGAGGATCTTGTTGCCCGTGCTTTCGACATGGGCGCCGCCGACTACGTGGTAAAACCATTCTCGCCCACCGAACTGGCGGCACGGATCAGGGCAGCACTCCGCAGACAGGCCGCTCCGGAGCCGGTCGCCCCTTATACGCTGGGCAACCTGGTGATCGATTACGCTGAACGGCGCGCGACCCTGTCGGGACAGCCGGTGAGATTGACCGCCATCGAGTACCGGACGCTGATCGAGCTGTCCACCAACGCCGGCAATGTCGTCACCTACGCCCAACTGCTGCGACGAGTTTGGGGTCAGGGCCAGAACGCCGACCTGCGTCCGATGCGCACCGTGATCAGCACATTGCGTAGACGCTTGGGCGACAATGCCGAGAACCCCACCTACATCTTCACCGAACCCCGCGTGGGATACCGCATGGCTGAGGCCGTGGCTGATGACCGGACCGGAACAGCGGTTTGGTGATGCCACGCTGACATCGTGGATTTTCCCGTGCTGTTATTGAGCGACGGGGACCACCGCGTTCACCGGTGAGCCGGTCTATGCTCGACCTATCATTGTGGGCGACGCTCACGGTATTCCGGTCTGCTGGAAACCGTCGAGTAGCTCGGCGAGATGATGGCCGAAATACGAGCATGTAGAACCGGGCCGATGTTCCTTGCGGTGTGGCCGCGAAGACGATAGCGGTGATAAGGGAGTGTCACCGTGACCCAGGTGCGCGTGGAGATCAAGGGCAGCGTTGACGAGGTGGTGCGGGTCCTGTGGCATTTTGGGGACGCGGGGCGGCACGCAACCGCGGGCGATGTCGGCGGGTCAATGGAGACGCCGCCGGGCCACGGTGACGATGCGCCGCCGGCCACTGGGACACCGGACGCTTCGGAATCGCATGAACCGGCTGCCGGAGAATGGACGGAGGCCATGGCCGGCGAATTCCTGGCTGGTCTGGATCCGGCGGCCAGGCGGATGGCGTTGCATGTGTGGCGGTCCGGTGAGGCGGGCATCCACCGGAGTGTCCTGTGCCAGCGTACGGAGCTGACGCCGGGGGAGTTGCGCTCGCTCATGATGCGGATGGGACACGCGCAGCGGAGATTCCAGCGGGAACGGAGGTTGAAGCTGTCCCGGCCGGTGGCGGCCAACAGCCCGCTGCAGAGCTACTTCGTCGATCGCGACTTCGCCGCGGTGGCGACGTCCGACGCATTCGGTGGCGTGAGGGGCCCCTGATGGGTTCCTGTCGCTGGGTGCTCAGGGCAGATAACCATGCATCGTTTGTGGACCGCGCTGGCGATGATGGTCTGACTGTGGGTCGCGCTGGCCTGTGGGGAGGATGGCGACGACCGGATGTTGCGCCGGTACGCCGATTGCATGGCGGACCCAACACCGCTCTGCACCGGCTGACTGTCTCCAGCGTGGTCGGGACCGTGCCGTTGAGCGCCGAGGCGATGGAGGCGCGATTGCGTGCTCAACTGGAGCGAGGGAGGTCACGATGGCGGAGAACAGGGCCGACTACGCCCGCTACTGCGAATAGGATTGGGCGAGAGTCGCGGAAGCGCCGGGGCAAAAGGCGCTTGGGCTGAAGACATCCGCCGTGATCCTGGCGAGCGATAGTGCCCTGGCAGCCAGTTCACATATTAGCCCTTTGGCGAACCAAGATGGGCGTCGATAAAGTGGATGATGATGGCCAGCCATCGCACGTTTTGTGGTTAAACCAAAGCCACGATGAAACGCTTATTGCGCTATACTTGGCTAGACAGCCTAGACGGAGTTTATGATGAGCACCTGGCAATTGCAGGACGCCAAGAACCGGTTCAGCGCAGTGGTGGAGGCCGCGCTTGCCGGGGAGCCCCAGGAGGTTACCCGTAGGGGCAAGCCGGTCGTGGTAGTGGTCGGCTTCGAAGAATACCAGCGGCTATGCAGAAGGGATGCTGAGGATACGCCCTCGTTCGTGGACCAGTTGCTGGCCATTCCGAGAGGCAGCGAAGGCGACGGCTTCGAGCTGCCGTGTCGTACCCGGGACTACACGTCCCGGCCCGTCGATTTCTGAATGTTTCTGCTGGATACGGTGGTCGTTTCGGCCTTGCGCCGGCCTGAGCGACACGTCTCGGTTGCCCGTTGGTTGCAGGACCAGCCGCCGCAAGGCTTGTACATCAGCGTGATTACGGTAGGCGAAATCATGTACGGGGCGGCCCGGCAGCGCAGGACGCAACCGGCATTTGCCGAGTTGCTGGATGGCTGGTTGGAGAGTGTGGCGACCTCGTTCCATGACCGTATTCTCCCGTTCGATGAGGCGGCAGCCAGGCGCTGGGGTCTGTTGCATGCGGAATTGGGTTACACCAACTCCGATCTGCAGATTGCTGCCATCGCCTTGCATCGCGGCTTGACGGTGGTCACCCGTAACGTACGCGACTTCGCGCCCACCGGAGTTACGGTGCTGAACCCCTTCGCAGAAGCTGATGGCTGACCGTTTGGAGATGCTGGGCCATGGTCGGGAAGATCTTGAGGTCATGCTGCGCGAGCGCGTTCCCAAAGCCGAGGTGTGGGCGTGCGGCCGCAGCCTGGTGAATGATCGGTGTCATTCCGACAGTGGCTTGGATCTGGCGTGGTGCAGTCTCCCCTGGGACGCCACGGCTTGGAGCTTGTCGAACCGATGGCGAAGCGGCCGAAGTTGACTGAGGGGCAATTGGTCACCATGTTGAAACGAGCCGTGCATCCTGGGGAGATCCTGAGGGATGAGCTGGAGGAGAGAGGCGTGTCGCCGCCGAGTTTCGCCAGGCAGATTGACGTGCCCGCCAATCGCATCAGCCATATCCTTTCCGGCAAACGCGCGGTGACGGGTGACAGCGCCCTGAGGTT
>JAJDXU010000347.1 GCA_022823105.1 Dehalococcoidia bacterium | reverse complement strand
GCGGGGCTCAGGGGCATTGTTTCACTGTGTTGATTGACGGCAACGCCAAGCCAGCGCCGCTTACACCGCCAACCGGAACCGCAACGTGAAGGTTCTTGATTTTATCCAGTTTGGTGGGCCTGACTTGACGGTAGACAGTACTGTCTTCGAGATGTGGATGGGGCTGTGAATCTACTCTCCCCGCCCTGTCGGCGCAGCCAGTGCGCAAACGCTGTTGTAGGGACAGGCCGAATACACTACGCCATCACTAACGCTGTAGTAATGATTTTCTTCAAAGACGCCGGACTCGAAGTCCCAAGGCAGGATACCCCCGTCATCCACATCAACGGCGACCAGAAAGCCCTCGTATATCTGCCCGTAGAGAACTCCATCAACCACTGACAGCGAGTAGACGGGGAAGTCCTCCGTGGGCGTAGTCCACAGCTCTTCTCCGGTGAGAAGATCCAGGGCAAAGAGATACTCCGCCAACGACGCCCCGTAGAGCACCCCGTCGGCCACCACGGGAGCGGAGCTTAGTTCATAGGATTCATAGCTCCAAAGCTCCGCTCCGGTGGCAACGTCCATTCCGTAGACGTAATCGTTGGGGGCCAGGTAGTAGATTCCGTCAACCACCAGGGCCGAGAAGTCGCGGGCGGGGAACTCTTCGGTGTTCACGCTCCAGATAAGCACTCCGGTCTCCACGTCAAAGGCGTAGGCCTGGTTGATCACCGTCAGGTAAACGACGCCATCCAGCACGGTAGGTGCCGATTCGACGTAGCCTCCAACCTCCGCCTGCCATGCAACCTCCCCGGTGGCGGCGTCTAGAGCATAGAAGGTTCCGTACTCGGCTCCCTGAGCGTAGACCCGGTCGCCATGAACCGTAGGGACAAATCGTTCGTCGATTGGGTAAGGGAATTCCGCTACCCAGACAACTCCCCCGGTGTCGGTGTCCACGGCGTGGACTGTCCGGTCCCACTCGCCACGAGCCGGGAAGTAGACCATGCCATTGCCCACTGCGGGAGAATACTGGACCCAGGCCCCTGTGTCGAAGCGCCACAATTCCTCTCCTGTGGCGGCGTCCACGGCGTAGAGGTGGTTGTCGTTGGAGCCGAAGTAGACCGTTCCGTCAACCACCGTCGGAACGGAACGAATCGCATCGCCGGTGGCAAAGCTCCACAGCATCTCACCGGACTCCGCAGACAAGGCATAGAGGCTGCCGTCGTAGGAGCCGACGTACACCACGCCGCCCACCACCACGGGAGCCGTGAGCACCCAGCCGCCGGTGGTGAATGTCCAGATCAGATCCTCCTCCGGTACGCCGGAACCGGGCGTGTCTGTTGGCGACGAGACTGCCGCCGCGCACGTTTCGAACGCCCTGGCCAGTTCGTCCGGCACTTCGCCCAAGCTGGCCGACTGCATGGCTTCCACCAGCTTCGCCGGCCCACCCAGCTCCTCAAACAGGCAGGCCGCGACCTTCCTGTCCTCGGGCTGCATACCAAGCCTTGGAGCATAGATGTCCCACTCGTTGTCGTTCATGCAGACCACGGAGACGTTCACCGCGACCATGCCCAGCGCCAGGGAGTTGACGGGGGCGTCTTCCGCGTTGGGCGGCGCCAACAACTGACGCAGGTCCAGGGACACGAGTCCCTCCTCGATGCACATTGAGGTCTCCACGCTGAACGGCTCGCTCAGTCCGACGAGCGATGTAAGGAAAAGCCTCAGGATGGTTTGGTCTTGCAGGCAGCCGATGATGGTTGCCGTGGTCCCAGGCGAGCCGCCGGGGGAGAGGCCCGTCATCTGCGTAATCTCCCGGTGGCCTATTTCGTTATCGATGAGGCAGGTCTGTTCCACAGGGGACAGCTGGGACAGGAAATCTTGCAGGTCGTCCACCTTGAGTGGCGCTATTGCCCGGGCGCGGCTTGAATCGTGCCCTTCCGGGGTCGGAGTTGGGGTGTGCGTTACAGCAGCTGCGACGGTCGCCGTCGGGGTTATCTCAGGCGGCCGAGGGGGAGTAACCTGTGGTGTGGGAATCGGCGTTGTTGACTGCGGGGTCGCAGGGAGCGTACTCGGGGGACTGGAAGTTGCCGTGGCCGGCAACGTCGCAGAGGTCTCGTCGTCGGTGCAGGCCAGGATCATGCTTAGCGACATCAGGAGTACGGCTAGGACGAGTAGTTTCGGCACTTTCTCCCTCCACAGATGTAGATTTCGGCCATCACGTTCCGCTTCAAGCCGTCGCCCACCCTTCCGAGAGAACTTCCGCTTGCTCCAATACTGTCTGCGTTGCCTTCTCCTGCTTGTCCGGTGGGTAGCCGTACTTGCGCAGGATGCGCCGAACCAGGACCCGAAGCTGGGCCCGCACGTTCTCCCGCAGCGTCCAGTCGAAGGTGACGTTGCGTCGCACCGTTTGAACCAACTCCTGGGCAATCAGGCGCAGCGTCTCATCACCCAGCACCTGGACGGCGCTGTCGTTGGTCTCCAAGGCGTCGTAGAAGGCCAGTTCGTCCTCGTTCAAGCCCAGCCTTTCGCCCCGCGCGCTGGCCTCCCTCATCTCGCGGGCCAGCTGGATCAGTTCCTCGATGACCTGCGCCGCTTCCACGGCCCGGTTCTGGTAGCGGCGCAGGGTCTGCTCCAACATCTCGGCGAAGGACCGGGCCTGTACCACGTTGACGCGGCGACGAGTTGCCACCTCTCCCCGCAGCAGTTTCTGCAACAACTCCACCGCCAGGTTGCGCTGCGGCATCCCCTGCACCTCGGCCAGGAACTCGTCGGACAATACGGATATGTCCGGCTTGTCCAGACCCGCCGCCGCGAAGATGTCCAATACGCCTTCCGACGCCACCGCCCGGGATACTATCTGGCGCACCGCTAGGTCCAGGTCCTCTTCAACCCGGGCATCCCCGTCGCCCCGTTTGATTAGGGCTGTCCGCACGAATTGGAAGAAACCCACGTCATCCCGGATGCGAGTTGTTTCCTCGTGGGGCACGGAGAGGGCAAAGGCTTGCGACAATTCCCGCACCGCCGCTAAACAGCGATCTTTCCCGTCTTCCTGGGCCAGGATATGCTCTTGCGCAGTTGGCAGCAGACCCAACCGTTCCTGTCCGGTACCCGTCGTCCATTTCGACCAGTCGAAGCCGTGGAACAGCGCGCAGCAGACCTCGTGCTTCTCCAGCATCACCGCCACCGCCTCTTCCTTATCGATGGCGGCGCGGCCGGCCCCGCCGCTTTCGGTGTAGTTGACCAGCGCCCTCCGCAGGTAGTTGGCCAGCCCCAGGTAGTCCACCACCAGGCCGCCGGGCTTGTCCTTGAACACCCGGTTCACCCGGGCGATGGCCTGCATCAGCCCGTGCCCCCGCATCGGCTTGTCCAGGTACATGGTGTGCAGGCTGGGCGCGTCGAAGCCGGTCAGCCACATGTCCCGCACCAGCACGATGCGGAAGGGATCGGCCGGGTCCCGGAAACGGTTGGCCAAAGCCTCCCGCCCCGCTTTAGTCCGAATGTGCCGCTGCCACTCCAACGGGTCCGAAGCGGAGCCGGTCATCACCACCTTCACGCTGCCCTTGTCGTCGGCATCATCGCGCCAGTCGGGGCGCAGGCGCACCAGTTCTTGGTACAGGTCAACGCAGATGCGTCGGCTCATGCACACCACCATCGCCTTGCCTTCCAGCGCCTCCAATCGCTGCTCGAAGTGGTCCACGATGTCCTGGGCAACCTGCCGAATCCGGTCCGGAGCTCCGACGATGGCCTCCAACTGGGCCCACCTGGTCTTCAGCCGTTCCTTGCGTTCGATTTCCTCCCCCTCGGTGGCCTCCTCGAAGTCCGGGTCTATGCTGGGACGCTGATTATCGTCCAGATCCAACTGGGCCAGCCGGCTCTCGTAGTGGATGGGCACCGTGGCCCCGTCTTCCACCGAACGCTGGATGTCATAGACGCTGATGTAGTCTCCGAAAACCGCCCGGGTGTTGGCGTCCTCAAGATCGATGGGCGTGCCGGTAAACCCGACGAAGGACGCGTTGGGCAGCGCGTCCCTCATGTGGCGGGCGTAGCCGTCAACGAAGTCGTACTGGCTGCGGTGGGCCTCGTCGGCGATGACCACGATGTTGCGCCGTTCCGATAGGGTGGAATGGGTGTCGCCCCGTTCCTCGGGAAAGAACTTCTGGATGGTGGTGAACACCACGCCGCCGGCCGCCACTGACAGTTTCCGACGCAGGTCGGCCCGGCTTTCCGCCTGGGTCGGCGGCTGACGCAGCAGGTCTAGGCATCGGGAGAAGGTGCCGAACAACTGGTCGTCCAGGTCGTTGCGGTCGGTGAGCACCACGATGGTGGGGTTTGCCATGGCCGGATCCCGGATGATGGCCCCGGCGTAGAAGGCCATGGTCAGGCTCTTGCCGGAACCCTGGGTGTGCCAGACCACCCCGATGCGCCGGTCGCCGGGCTCCCCGCCGGCGCGGCGTCCCGATTCGTAACGGCCTCCTTCCTCTGCAACCTCCCGATCTTCCCGTTGCAACTTTGCTGCCCGCAGGGTTTCATCCACCGCAACCCTAACGGCGTGAAACTGGTGGTAGCCAGCCATCTTCTTGACCAACCTGCCGCTGCCGTCGTCGTCAAAGACAATGAAGTCCCGCAGCAGCCACAGGAAACGCTCCGGCTGGCACACGCCGCCAAGCAGCACCTGCAATTCCGTCAGTTGGAGGTCGGCCAGGGTCTCTCCGGTAATGGTGCGCCAGGGCTTGAACCACTCACGGCCCGCGCCCAACGCGCCGATGCGGGCCTCCAGCCCATCGGAGACTGTCAGTATCTCGTTCATTGCGAAGAGTGCGGGAAGTTCGGCCTGGTATGTCTGGAGTTGCTGCCAGGCGCTCCAAATGGTGGCGTCCGCGTCGCCGGGGTTCTTCAACTCGATGACGCCCAGGGGCAGGCCGTTGAGGAACAGCACTATGTCCGGCCGGCGAGTGTTGCGGTTCCCGCCAATCGTCTCCGTAACGGTGAACTGGTTTACCCCTAGCCAGTCGTTGTTAGTTGAGGCGTCGAAGTCAACGACCCGGACCTGCTCGCCCCGTATATTCCCGTCATCGGCGCGATACTCCACGTTGACGCCGTTGACCAGCATCCGGTGGAAGGCGCGGTTGCGGGCCTCCGGCGTGGCCCCTACGGGACGGGTCAACCAACGGAGGGCGTCTTCCAGCGCGGCGGCAGGCAGTTGCGGGTTGAGCCGGGCCAAGGCATCCCGCAGCCGCCGTTCCAACACCACCTGCCCGTAGTCGCCCCGCTCGGCGCCGGGCGTATCCGGCGCGATGTCGGAGCCGTGGGCCGTTTGCCAGCCCAATGCGCCCAGCCATTCCAGGGCCGTCTGTTCAACGTCGGCTTCGGTGAGGGTGGTCATAGCAAATCACAGGGACTAACGGATTAGGGAGCCAACCGGTCCATTCCCAATACGAAGGAGCCCAGTCCAACGGCTCGTCCTTCACACATTGGCCGTATAGGTACGGCGAACATCCCGTCCCCGAAACTGGATGTTATCTCCCCGTCGTAGAGCACCACGCCGGAGGTAAAACGTTCTCCGGTGGTTTTCTTCAGTTTGTGGAGACCTCGAAAATCAGAAGTCGTTACCGTCGCCGAGGCTTTCACCTCTACACCGGCCACCGCCGACGCTCCCCGCTCAATGACAACGTCGACCTCGACCTGGTCCTTGTCGCGGTAGTGGTAAAACGACATGGGCTGTTCCTGGCAGATGGACTGGCGCTGCAACTCCTGGAAGACGAAAGTCTCAAGCAACTGTCCAAAGAGGGTACGGTCCTGGCCCAACGCGCTCGAATTGATCCCCAGCAAGGCACACCCCAGACCGGTATCCCCGATGTGGAGTTTCGGGGTCTTGACTAATCGGCTCAGACGGTTGTTATGCCACGGCGGGAGCCGTTCAACGAGGAACAGGCGCTCCAATAGCTCCACATAGTCGCCGATGGTAGGACGGCTGAGCTGGAAAGGAGATGCCAGGTCGGAGAGATTGTATAAGCGGGATGTCTGCGAGGCGGCGGCACTGAGCAATCGTGGGAGCGCATCCAGGGCGCTGATCCTGGACATGTCTCGCACGTCCCGTTGCAGTTGCGTTTCCACGAAGTTCCGGTACCAGTTGGCGCGGCGGCGGGCGGTGGAGCGTTCCAGCGCTGCGGGATACCCGCCGGCGACTACGCGTTCGACCAACTCCCCACCAAGCCGGCTGGTAGTGGCAGTCTGAAACCTTCCATCGAACAGATCATCCAGAAAATTGGGTACGCCTCCATGTAGTTCGTTCTGAGAGAGCGGGTGCAGCCGCAGGATTTCCATCCGCCCAGCCAGGGAGTCCGACAGCGACGGCAGCAAGAGAACCTGCGAAGAGCCGGTCAGTAGGAAGCGTCCGGGAATTCTTCGGCGGTCTATTTCCTGTTTCAGAGCGGTAAACAGGGAGGGCGCCCGCTGCACTTCGTCAAGGGTTGCTCGCTCCGGCAACCCGGAGACAAACCCCGCCGGGTCCGCGTCGGCGGCCGCCCGCGCAACATCATCATCGAAGCTGATGTAGTCGTACCCCAGGGAGTCGCCGACCAGCCGGACCAGGGTGGTCTTGCCGCACTGGCGCGGGCCGTGTACCAGCACGGCGGGAGAATCGGACAGCGCTTCCGCCAGGGGCCTTTCGGCGTAGCGCGGGTAGAGCGATGTTGTCTGCATCGTCCAATTGTAACGCTACGATGCGTCCAATTGCAAGATCAGATATCGTCTGATTGTAAGGTTGATGTGCGTACCATTGCAATGTTGGACCGTGGCTCGTGTACTGGTAATACAGGCTTACCGCATCATGTCCCGCTTCCGTAAGCAACAATGCGCCAGCTCACTCGGCAGATTTTCGTCAAGCTTGAACCGCACAGTTTGGCTACCACCCCAACGGCGCCATGCGCTCTCGTGCCAAATCCGCAGCGTAGTGAAGCGATGCCCGCAGCCCTCTCGAGATACTGACAGATAGCTACTCACAATTGCCTCCACGGTCAGGCCGTTGGCCAATGAGTCAAGAATCACGGTCACCGTTACCCGCGTTCCAGTGATACACACCTTTCCGTTGCATATCATCGGGTCAGATGAAATATAGTCGCGCCAGTCAATTGTCATAAACCTCGTGCCACCGTCTCGACGTCGGCTTCATCAGAGTCGTCAATGGATTCACGCCTACTGTAGAACTCTTCAATAATGACTTGTACGGCTGGCTCAAGGTCTGCCAATTCGATGTGTAGATTGCCGACTTCTTGAAGAGAATACCGACCAATAACGAAGTCGTCCTTATGAGTGATCAGGACTTGGTGCAACGTGGCTGCCTGGCTTCCATATGAACCTTGCCTTTTACGAATGAGCTGAAACCGATGCTCAAGGGAATTTTGTGTCGTGCTCTCCAACTCTATGAAGAGTTTGGACAAATCATGCAGACGCTTTGGCTCTTTGCCGGTTTCCTGCTGGTACAACGCTTTGAGTGAAACTTCGGCAGCAACGGCCCGCAAAATGACAGAACCGAGAGCATAGCCAGTTGCCGGCAATACATCCAGACTTGGTTGGTCGCCAGCTGCATTCAGTAGTTCCTGTAACCGTCGAGTAGCATAGAGTAATGCCCTTGCTTCGCCAATAGCTCCTATTGCGTTCATAACATCACCTTTGCAATCTGTTCTGATTAACCTACTTTGTGATCGCATCGTTCTTCAAAGCGGAATGTTCCCCCGCAACTCCCCGCTCACCAGCTTCGGCAGCAGCGCATCTCGCTGGGCGGCCAGGGCGCGGGATTCGTTGAGGCTGAACAGGACTCGGTTCATCAAAGGCGTGATCACAGTGTCGAATGTTTGCGCCAATTTTGTTGGCACCAACACGGTCTCAGCAATCTTGAAAGTCTCGCGGGTGATGGTGTCGAAGATCGTGCCGTGAGTTCTAGCCTGCAACTCGCTGACAGTGTTTCTGACGTTCCAATAGGTGAAGAATTCAGGATACCCTTCGGCGCCGCGTATCCCGTAGCAGGTTTGATTCATGGCCATCGGAGTTCCGAGGCAAGCCAGGCGGCCTACCGTGCCTCTGGCACTGATGACGGTTGTCCGGGCTGGGAGAATCTGCGTCGAACTGTTCTCAACCCCAGTCTCCGTTATTGACCTTTGAGTAGTCAAGGCAAATATGTCACTCAACCGCGGAGCATCTTTCGCCGTGAACCAGGGAATGTCACCGTCCCAGTAGCCCGGTATAGAAGTCTTGGGCGTTCCTCCGCTCAGGATTTCAACAGCATCGTTCAGGACACCAATCTCCCACCCCGCCGGTACCTCGCCCAACTCTGAGTCCACCAGCCGGTCGGGGAACAACTCCCACAGTTCCAGCGGCAGGTAGGGTTCCCGGCCCTCCACCTTGGCGCGGACGGGGCCGAAGTCCACGAACCAGTCCTGGAATATGGCCCGTGCCATCTGCTCCAGCGTTTGGTTCATCCGCCGGTTCAGCACGATCTTGTCGTCCAGCGCGCCGAGGATGCGGGCCATAGCGCGCTGCTCTGGTAGGGATGGGAGAGACACTGGCAGGGCGTAGAAATCCTCTCGACTGGTGGATGGGATAGCGGATCCGCTATCCAGTCCATTGATGTCCTGCGTGAGGAGTTGATAGTACGCCCATCTGGTGTCAATCTCTACCTTTGGCTTCACGTAAAAGGCAGTGTCAATAACAAAAAAGGGTTCTGGCGAGTAGTGGATACCTCTATAAGCTCCCTTTCGCCCAACGATGACGCTTGGACATCGGCAGAGCGGCTCGCTATGCCAACCAACTGGGCCATTTGTCCCGTATACCCTATACGGCCCGTCCGACTCCCGGTATCCACGTAAGGACTTGCCATACTCTAATGTCGCAAGGTCGCCCCACGATGCTTCGCGCCACGCGTCGTTATCTTTTTCTTCTAGAGCCGCCTGCAAGACCACGTAGTCGCGCTCTATCTCACGATGGAAGCTCTCAGGCAGTCTGGCCCAATCGTGAGCCTGCACCAGGATGGGGATGTTGGACCGCTCCAATGCCTCGACCAGTTTGACGTACTCATAGCCCAAGGGTTCCAAGGTAGGGCTGCGCAACACCAGGTCCAAGTCGCTGCCGTCGTGGCTGCGGCCGTTGACGCGGCTGCCGTAGGCCCATACCTCGGCGTCGGGTACGTGCTCGCGCAGCAACGCCTCCAGTTCTTTCCGGTAGCGGGATGGCAGGTCCAGTCGGTCAGTCATCGGTTCCCTCGGCGATGACACTGGCAAGCTCCCTGGCGTCCGTGATGAATTGGGGCAGCAACCTGAGCGTGGTCTCCGCGAACTCCTCGCCGTAGTCGTGGGCCGTGTCATTCCGATTGTCCCGGTAGGCAAACCAGCGCTCGCACGCATCCACCGATATAAGGTCATGCTTGGCGGCGTATCGGAAGGCATCCTTGAAGGTCAGCCGGTCCGCCTGCCGGTTGCTGGCGAAATAGGGTTGCAGCCGTCTCTTCAGCAAGTTGCCGGACTGCTCCAGCACTAGTTCGAACTCCTTGACGGCAGCCGCCCGGAAGATGTCGTACAGCGCGTCGCCAGGCTCTCGCCTCTGCAACTGCTCAAAGGCAGACTCCAAGGTGTTGATGCAACGGACCAGAAAGTCGGTGTTGATCGGCATGGCCTACTCAGGCTTCCCAAAGCCCAAAGCGGTCAGGTTGACCTCAATTTCAGCGTCCAACCGCCGGGCCTCGGTCTGCTGTTCCCGCCATTGGGCGGTGAGGCGCGCCATCTTCTCCTGGAAGGGTTCGCCGTCGTCGGGCTGCGGCTCGGCGCCCACGTAGCGGCCCGGAGTCAGCACGTGCCCGTGCCGGCGGATTTCCTCCAGCGCCGCGCTCTTGCAGAAGCCGGGTACGTCGGCGTACTCGCCCCCATCGCCGTTGCCCCGCCAGGAGTGGTAAACACCGGCGATGCGGGAGATGTCTTCGGCGGACAGATCCCGATGCGTGCGGTCGGTCATGTGCCCCAACTTGCGGGCGTCGATGAACAGCGTCTCCCCGGAGCGCCCTTCACCGGCACCGCGTCCCTTGCGCAGGAACCAGAGGCAGGCCGGTATCTGGGTGGAGCGGAACAGCTGCCCCGGCAACGCTATGATGCAATCCACCAGCCCCGCTTCTACAATGCTCTTGCGTATCTCCCCCTCGCCCGAACTGCCCGAGGACATGGAGCCGTTGGCCAGCACGAAGCCGGCCACGCCCCGGGGCGCCAGGTGGTACAGGAAGTGCTGTACCCAAGCGAAGTTGGTGTTGCCCACTGGTGGGACGCCGTACTGCCACCGTTGGTCATCCCGCAACCGGTCGCCACCCCAATCGGAGACGTTGAAGGGCGGGTTCGCCAGGATGTAGTCGGCCCGCAGGTCGGGGTGGCGGTCGTTGTGGAAGCTGTCGCCGTGGGCAATCTGGCCTTCTATGCCCCGAATGGCCAGGTTCATGCGAGCCAGCCGCCAGGTGGTGTAGTTAGACTCCTGCCCATAGATGGAAATGTCGCCCCTGGCCCTACCGCCGTTGCCGTTGCCCGTGGCGTAGGCGCGGATGAAGTCCACCGACTGCACGAACATCCCCGACGAGCCGCAGCAGGGATCATAGACCCGGCCCCGGTAGGGTTCCAGCATCTCCACCAGCAGGCGCACTACCGACCGCGGGGTGTAGAACTCGCCTCCCTTGCGCCCTTCAGCCAGAGCGAACTGTTCCAGGAAGTACTCGTACACCCGGCCCAGCACGTCGTTGGCTTCGGCATCGGATCCGCCCACCTGGATGTTGCTCACCAGGTCCACCACCTGCCCCAGCCGCTGCTTGTCCAGGGCGTCCCGGCCGTAGTCCTTGGGCAGCACGTCTCGGAGGGCCGGATTGTCCCGCTCAATGGCGGTCATGGCGTCGTCCACCAGCCGGCCTATGGTGGGTTGCCTTGCCTGGGCTTGCAAATTCGGCCACCGGGCCTCCGGCGGCACCCAGAAGATGCTCTGGGCGCGGTACTCGTCCGGGTCCTCCGGGTCAGCG
>JAJDXU010000310.1 GCA_022823105.1 Dehalococcoidia bacterium | reverse complement strand
GGTTGCCCACACGCTGCGCCGGGAAGAGGTTGCGGCGTTACATGCCAATCATGGCGTCGTACGACTGATGTCGCCAAAGGAGGATCGAATGCCAACTGTCTTAGCTACACGAGTGTTCAAATTGCCTCTGCTAGCCGCGCTCGCAATCGCGTTGATGCTCGCCGCGGGTATCGCTTGCGGAGGAGCGGGAGAACCGGAAACCGCCGCGTCCGAATCGGCGGCCCCTGCGGCAACAGCTGTGCCCCAGGCTCCTGCGGGGGCAGCCGCCACCGCTGTTCCGTCTCCCACTGAAGCGCCAGCGGCGATGACAGAATCCGAAGACGTAGAAAAGTTCACCGTCATGGTGACCACCCAGGGCAACGAACTTTTCAACTCCAAATATGCCCAGGGTGAAAACAACCTTTGGCACCGACTGGCCCAGGTATGGCTCGTGGGTGGCAGCTTCAGCGATGGGAGCCTGGTGTTGGATCCCGAAACCGGCATCGCCAACAAGTGGGAGATCGTTGACGACGGGCTGGCGTGGGAGTTCACGATCCGACCCGGCATCCAGTTCCACAATGGTGAGGAGCTGGACGTGGACGACGTTCACTTCAAGGCAACATGGGCAATCTCCGAAGAGTCTTCGGGCGTGTCCACGGTGCGCATTGCCAGGGAGATAACCAACCGGGAGATCACCGGCCCTGATACTTACAAGTTCACCTTCAAGGAGCCCATGGCGTTCTTCGGCGCCGCGGTCTCTGAGGTGGACAATACGGCCATCGGCACGGTGATCTCGACAGACTACTGGAACAGCCTCCCGCTGGGCCAGACCATCGAGAACTGCACCCCGGTTGACGTGTGCCAGCAGGCGGAAGCCTTTGAAGAGAACCCGGACCCCGGCCTTCCTGGCCCGTACCAGGTAATCAACCACCGCTACGAGGAAGAAATCCTGTACGAGCGGTTCGAGGACTACTTCCTGCGCCAGGAGCGCCCGTTCCCATTCAAGCAGATCTCGTTGCGCGTGGTACCGGAGTTGTCCACTCGTGTTGCTGCTCTGCAAGCCGGCGAAGTAGACATCATTGAAGCCGACAATACCGTAGTTGGGCAGATCCAGGACGCCGGCGGGCGCATCGTTTATGCGCCGGAGTCGGTGCACATCTGGATCAACGCCAACGGGTGCGACCGCGAGTTTGACAACGACGGCCTGCCCATCATGTGCAACGACTTGCGCGTGCGACAGGCGCTGGACTATGCCATCGACAAGACCAAGATCCAGGCACTGTACGGCGGCTCGCAAGCCTTTGAAATAGACGGCATGCACGGAATCGGCAGCCCGTCGGGCCTGGGCTTTGAACCGGATCTGGGTCCGCTGCCGTTTGACCCTGACAAGGCGCAGCAGCTGATGGCAGAAGCGGGCTACCCGGGCGGTGAGGGCTTCAATGAAGGCCGCGTCTTCCCGATCCACACCTGGACGGGCGCGGGCGCGCCGCTGACCGTGGAACTCTCCACGCTGGTCTGCCAGAGCTGGGAGCAGGTGCTTGGCATTGACTGCGAGGTCAACGTAGGCGAAGAGGTGAGCCTTAAGGAAGTGCAGTACGCCGGTGAAATCGCTGGACAGTACCTGGTACGCACCAACGAGAACACCTACGACGGCGGTCGTCGTATGCTGGGCCGCTATGCGCGCGAGGGCGCCTACATCGCTTACGACCTGGACATTGCGGAAAAGGTCCTGGCGGCTGGCGCCGCGATAGGAACCCAGGCTGAGCGCCACCAAGCGTATTACGAGGCTTTGAGGACCATTCACGACAAGCACTACGACTTTACCCCCGGCTTCCTCAATCAACCTTATGGCGTGAGTGAACGGGTGGCCAGTTGGACCCCGTGGCCGCTGGCGCCGTACATGAGCGCCCTCTGGACGGTTGAGATCAGCCAATAGAGGCAAACGGTCGTTACCGAGGGGTGGGACCACGTCCCACCCCTAATGCGATTTGACGCCGGAAAGGACGTAATCCGATGCTTCGCTTCACCGCCGCCCGCATCGCCCAATCGATCATCACGCTGGTCGTGCTCAGCATGGTGGTGTTTTTCGGAGCAGAGCTGACCGGAGACATCGCCCTCGCAATGGCCACGCCGGACACCACTCATGAGGAACTGGAAGAGATCCGCCGCAAATTCGGCTTGGACCGGCCGGCCTACGAGCGCTACGGACGGTACCTGTTCAACCTGGCGCAAGGGGACCTGGGAGTATCCGGGACCAGCCGTCGGCAGGTCAGCGAAATGATGGCGGAGAGGATTCCGCCGACGTTGCAGTTAGCGGCGGTGGGGCTGTTCATCGCCATGATGGTGGGCATCCCGTTAGGCGTGCTGGCGGCGGTGAAACGCGACACTATTCTCGACCAACTGAGCAAACTGTTCGCCATCGTCGGCATGTCGGCGCCCCAGTTCTGGGTTGCCATCATGCTCATCATGTTCTTCGGGGCGCAGCTGAAATGGCTGCCAACCTACGGTAGGGGCGGGATCGACCACTACATCCTGCCCGGCATCGCGATTTCCCTGTTCGTGATGGCTGGATTCATGCGATTGACGCGTTCGAGCATGCTGGAAGTGCTGGACAGCGAATTCGTGAAGTTCGCGAGGATCAAGGGGCTCCAGGAACGCCTGGTGATCTTCAAGCACGCGCTGAAGAATGCGATCATACCGGTGCTGACCTTTGGCGGAGTGAGCTTCGCCGGCTTATTGAACGGCGCCATCGTAGTCGAAGTGGTGTTCGCGTGGCCCGGCCTCGGTCGCCTTATGCTGGACGCAATACGGGAGCGGGACACGGTGGTAATCATGGCCACGATCCTGACTTCGGGGTTCATATACATTGTCCTGTCCACGGTGGTGGATATCCTCTACGCTTACGTAGACCCGCGAATACGGTACCAATAAGGGAGCCGGCAAATGGCAGCACAAACGGCAACCACCAGGGCTTCCCTGGATACTGCGTGGCGAGGAATCAACGCCGTACGAGGCGCACGCGTCCCATGGATACCCGTCATAGTGCTACTGGTGTTGGTGGTCTGCGCGCTTTTTGCGCCGTGGCTCGCACCGTACGACCCGCAGCAGCCGGACGTCCTGAAAGGTGTGCAGAGGATCGCGCCCTTTGAGTCCAGTGAGAATATCCTGGGCGTGGACCTGCTGGGGCGCGACATACTGAGCAGGCTGATCCATGGCGCGCGCATTTCGGCGTTCATCAGCCTGATTTCGCTGGGGTTTGGCGCGCTGGTGGGCACTGCGCTGGGTGTGGCCTCGGGGTACCTGGGCGGCAAGGTCGACGCGTTGCTGATGCGAATCTGCGATGGTGTGATGGGTTTCCCCACCATCCTGCTGGCGCTGATCATCGTCGCCATCCAGGGCGGCGCGGGCATACAGAACGTCGTGATCGCAATCATGGCCACGGTGTGGGCACGGTTTGCACGGCAGGTGCGTGGCGAGGTGCTCAGCATCAAGGAGCGCGACTTTGTGACGCTGGCGATCGTGGCCGGTGTGCCGCCCCACGTGATCATGTGGCGGCACATTTTCCCCAACGTGGTGAACACGGTGCTGGTGATCATCAGCCTGCTGGTGGGCCAGACGATCCTGCTGGAGGCATCGCTGAGCTTCCTGGGGGTCGGGGTGCCGCCGGGCGAGCCGGCGTGGGGAATCATGGTCGCGGAGGGCAGGAACAACCTGCTGGACCTCTGGTGGCTGTCGCTGATGCCGGGCCTGGCGATCACCATCGTCGTTATCGCGCTCAACCTGTTCGGCGACTGGCTGCGGGACACGCTGGACCCGAAACTGCGGAGGCTCAGATGACATAACGCGGCGGCAATCTCAGCTAACGAACGAACCGGCGTTTCCTTGTAGAGATTTGAGCGCCGGTTCTCATTTTCGGGCACGCGCCAACCGCTGCTTGCTATACTTGCGCGCTGATAGCGTCCAACTTGCGAACTCGATCAGAACGAGGGAGAACCCATGCCGGAAGAGATCAAGATTTCCATGCGCGTCCCTGGCACGTCGCCCATGCCCGAGCTGCTGTCGCTCATCAAGAAGATAGAGGAGGCCGGGTTTGACGGCGCAGGGATCCTGGACAGCCAGATGATCTGCCGCGACACGTTCGTGACCATGGGACTGGCGGCCAGCGCCACCAGCAGCCTGCGGCTGTTCCCGGCGGTGACCAACCCATTCGGCCGGATTCCGTCGGTGCTGGCCGGGGCGGCGCAGACAGTGGCGGAGATCGCACCTGGCCGCACGAAGTTCATCATCGGCACCGGGTACACCTCGGCGAGCACCATCGGGCGCCGGCCGGCGACCCTGCGGCAGATGCGCCGTTGCATCATGGAAGTCCGGGCGCTGCTGGCCGGAGAGTCGGTGGACTACAACGGAATGACCAACCGACTGGACTTCGCCGGAAGCGACGGCGGGGAGGGTGTGCCGGTACTGATGGCAGCGTCGGGTCCACGATCCCTGGAACTGGCGGGCGAGGTGGCGGACGGTGCGCTGGTGCTAGTGGGATATACGCCGGGGATCGTCGGGAAAGCGCTGGAGCACCTGGAAACGGGCGCGAGGCGGAGCGGGCGCACGCTGGATGACCTCGACGTGGTGTTTGCGGTGCGCACGTGTATAGCCGGGTCCAATGATGATGCCCGGAGGTTGGCGCGGCCGGTGTCGGTACACTGGGGGCTGCTGTGGGGAGGACCGAACTGGCTGCCCTATTCGGACGTGGACATGCCGGACTACGAGATTCCGCAGGCGGTGCGCGACGTTTATCCCGACCTGGGCCACGCTCCCAACTGGGAAGTAGCCATCGACTTGACCGAGTTTGTGAGCGACGACGTGAACACGCAGCTGTGCGACGCGATGGGGCTGGTGGGCACGCCGGAGCATTGCACCCAGCGGATCCGGGAGATGTCAAAGAACGGCGTGAACCAGATCTACCTGATGCCGTGCCTGACTTTCGCACCGCCCGACACAGAGGTTCGGGCGTTTGGAGAGCACATCATCCCGGCGCTGGCGGCTGCCTAGATCGGGCGTGCCTGCGGCGGCAGGATCAGCCGGGCTGGGCGCGGGACCGCACCAGAGAGATGCCCTCCCAGGAGAGCACCGCTATCAATACGGGATCCAGGTACAGCCACAGTCCGACGTTTTCGGATCCGGGTTCCAGGGCGAAGAGCAGGTGGTTGTGCAGGAACAGCATCATCGCCAGAGCCGCGATTACGGTGATGACGTCGCGGGGCATTTGGCGCAAGTGGGCCGACGGGTCCCTGCGGATGCGCAGGGAATCGGCCACGTTGACCACCAGGGTCAGGAATATCGCGACGCCTATGAAAATGTCGAGAACGTACCAGATGGGTATTGCCGCCACCGGATCGACGGCGTTGAAGTAATACAAGCCCAAGGTGACCAGAGCCGTCAGCAGGCACAGGACACCCAGGGATTTGCGGGCGAAAAGCATGTGTGGCCTCTCCGAAACAATCAGAAATCAAGTGGGAATGACCCGGGACCAGCGGTTCACTCCCAATACGCAGGCAACCGTCGGGTTTCAGCAAGATTCGGGTTTATTTCAATGACCCCGTCGGGCGGAGTAGGGTGCGGGTTCGATCGGGTTTCGCTGTTATTTGGGTTGATGTTCTCGTCGGGGTATCGGTGATTGTTCAGACTTGTTGGGCCGCCACCACTTTCAGCCCGTTGTTCCGGCCTCGAGCCGGAATCCAGAAAATCCTCGTCTGACTTACGGATGCCTGCCGGAAGGCTAATTGGATACCGGCTTTCGCCGGTATGACGGTTTGGATTCCTGACTGCCACGCCGAGTCTGAACAGTTTCGGGTATCGTTCTGGAGGTTTCGGGTTTGTGATTGGGCGAGAGGCAGGATTTTGAGCATCGTTGTCAGTACGCCATAAGCGCATCCGAGACGCACGGCCGGGGGTACGCAACTTTTTCACCTGCTTTTTCGTGTACTCGGCGCGCTGCGTGCGCGCCAGCACGCGGGCTCGGAAGGACGGAAAAGCCGATTTCCCGCTCATTTCCTGTCATTTTCGCTTATTCAAGTAGGGCATTGGGCGGGTCGTGGGGCTGAATGGGGGCCGATGGCAGGGTTTTGGCGGCATTTTTAGTGGTATTGGCGGTCAGATGGGTGGGCTTGGAGGAGGTTCGCCGTGTTGGGAAGTGGGCATTAGGACGACTGTCGCAGGTCCGGGTGGCGGGTTGGAATTGGGGCGCTGGGTAATATGGTACGGATGGGGCAGGGGTTAGAGCAAGGGGGAGGTG
>JAJDXU010000267.1 GCA_022823105.1 Dehalococcoidia bacterium | reverse complement strand
ATACAGCCGCACCCTGCCAGATCGTCCGCCGCTCGCATTACCAGATGCTCGTCTTCCGTTGAGAAATCCGGCAAATCAAAAACGGCCGGCGATGGTAGCGGTATGTCAACGGATGCCGGTTCGGTCAACCTGATGCGCGCTGTACGTTGCGCCTCCTCACCGTGTCGTCCCACCGTTTCCGCGGACAGCTTGCGACCCGCCGGCAGGATGACCTGCAGGGGAACCCCGGGAGCGAAAGCACCCTCAGGAATGCCCCCGGACGCTGTACCGATCAGATCGTCGCCGTCGCGTCCGGTTATTTCAAACCCGGGATGGTCCATGTGAGCCATGAAAGCTATGGGTGGGACACCTTCGGGATTGGTGCCGACGATCTGCGCGATGATGTTGCCGAAGTTATCGGTTCGCCAGCGAACCCCGATCTCGGTCAACACGCCCCGAACGGTGGCGGCGACGCCGTTTTCGTGGAAGGCGATGGCGGGCTGGGCTCCCAGTCGGGCCAGGTAATCTAGGGCACGGTTGGATTGCGCGTCATTGGTCATTACGTGTGGCACCTGCTGTTTGATGGGGCTATTGTGCCACTATCACCGATGACTGGGCAAACCGGCGAAACGTGCGGGATGCTATACTGCGTGCCGGAAATTTTCGAGTGCCCGATCAGCCAGGAGGTGTGCTGTGCTGCCCAAGTTTCGAGTGAGTCTGGACGAGGCCACGATGGTGCCGGGGGACGACCTGAAGGCAACCGTCGCCGCCGTTTTCGAAAAAATGGGCGTGCCTCCGGAAGATGCGCAGCTCGGCGCCGACGTCCTGGTCCTCGCCGACCTGCGGGGCGTCGACTCTCACGGCGTGTCCAACATGCTCCGCAGCTACGTGAGCGGCTACACCAGCGGCCAGATCAACCCGAATCCGGACATGCGGATCGTGCGCGAAACCCCGAGCACCGCCAGCATTGACTCTGACCGCGGTCTGGGGATTATCACGACTCCCAAGGCCATGGACATTGCTATCCGCAAAGCCTCGGAGGTCGGCGTGGGCATGGTGACCATCGGCAACGCCAGGCACCTTGGCATGGCGTCTTATCATGCGATGATGGCGCTGGAGCACGACATGATCGGCGTGTGCATGACCAGTTGTCCACCCTCCGTGGTGCCGACCTTCGGCGCCGAGCCTCGCTTGGGCACCAACCCCATCGCCATCGCCGTTCCGTCTCGCAACGAGGCGCCCTTCGTGTTTGACGCCGCCACCAGCACGGTCGCAGGAAACAAGGTGGGTATCGCCCGTCGGCTGGGCGTCAAGCTGGAGCCGGGCTGGCTGGCCGACGCCGAGGGCAATCCGATCATGGAGGAAGCGGACGCTCCGGATAACTACACTCTGCTCACGCTGGGCAGCACACGCGAGTTGGGGTCGCACAAGGGCTATGGCCTCTCATGCATGGTAGACATCCTGGCCGGTGTGCTCACCGGCTTCGGCTACGGAGCCGTCCCAGGGCGCCCCAACTTCGGCCACTACGTCGCGGCTTATAACGTGGCGGGCTTCGATGACCCTGACCACTTCAAGGACCAGATGGACGAGTGGCTGCAGATGATGAAGAGCACTCGGCCTGCCCCCGGCGAAGAAAGGGTTATGGTCGCCGGTCAGCCGGAAGCCGAAATGGAGGAGATCCGCCGCGTCGAGGGCATCCCCCTGCACGAAGAGGTAGTGGACTGGTTCCACGACACGTGTGGCGAGCTTGGGATCGATTGCCCGTTCTAGCGGACAGCGATAACGAGCCATACGAGCGCGCCCGCACCACGTCGGGCGTGTTTCAATTGTCGCATCCCAAAGCTAAATGTTAGTCGTGAACCACAAGCAGGTGACCGTGTTGGTAACCCCGTTGATCGGCCTGATCTGGTGGCGCAATATCGCGGTCAGGTCCTCCGGAGTACCGGCCTCCAGCTCCATGACTACGTCGTAGGGCCCCAGGACCTCGCGCACCGCCGCGCCGCTCACCGTGTTCAGACGGTCGATAACCTCCCGCGTCTTGGCGGGCTCCACATTGATCAGTACGTAAGCGTTGGCAGCCATCGGAGCACCTCACACCAGACTGAATATCAATAATCATAATACATCGCATTGCGACTCGCAATGCAAGGTGTGCAGTCCAAAATGCCCGCTCATGGTTGGACAAACTCACCATGAGCGGGCGTTTAGATGATGTGGTGCCGCTCCCGGATCGCCGCGGACCATCAGTCCTTGAGGGCAGGGATCACCTCTTTGCCGAACAGTTCAATCGAGCGCATCGTGTCCGCGTGCGAAAGCTGCCCGCCCTGCGCTTCCAGGAGCAGAGATCCCACTCCCAGTTCGTCGCGGATGTGGCGCAGTTTCTCGATGACGGTGTCTGGGCTGCCCACCACCAGATGGTAGCGGTCCTGCAGCTCCTGGTAAGACATTTCATGGAGCGGAGTGGGTCTCCGCGCCGCCACTGCTGCCGCGCCCGCGCGCGACGTGTAGCCCGGCGGCGACCAGTATTCCCTGGGACCCCGCAGCGGATAGTTCATGCGCCACAGGAACGCTTTACCTGACTCCTGCGCTTTCTCGTCGGTTTCGTTGACGTGGGCGCAGATCATGAAGGCGAACTTCTCGGGGCCCGGCTCCCATCCGTCTGCGGCCGCGTATTCCCGGTAGCGGGCGAACAGGTTCTTGGCGACCTCCAACGGCGTGAGGAAAGCGGCATAGGTGTAGCGGTGGCGCGCAGTCCATTCGACCGTCTCCGGACTGCCCGTTCCCGGCACCCACACCGGCGGATGGGGTTTCTGTATGGGCAGCATCCACGGGTTGACGGCACGGTAATGATAGTGCTCGCCCTCCCAGCGGAACGGCCCGGGAGTGGTCCACGTCTTTACCACGAGATCGTGGCACTCCTCGAAGCGTTCGCGGTTGTGGATCGGATTGGTGTTGTTGGCCCAGGACTCGATGCCGATCCCGCGCACAAACCCCGATATGATGCGGCCACCCGAGATTACGTCCAGCAGCGCTATCTCCTCCGCCAACCGGACCGGATTGTCCGACGTCGGCAGCATGTTCCCCAGCATCAGGATCTTGGCGCGGCTGGTGATGCGCGCCAGGATGCCGCCGGTTATGTTGACCTCAACATCCATGCACGACGGCGTGTTGTGGTGCTCGTTGATCATCAGGCCGTCGAATCCCATCTCCTCCGCATACTGGTATTCGTCCAGGTAGCGGTTCATCAATCCGCTGGCGGTGGAGGGGTCGAAGTAAGTATTCGGGAAGGTGAGCCGCATGGACGGGTACTTTTCCGCCTCCGACTCGGGGAACTCGGCGTAGGGCATTTCAGTGAAGTAGAAAACGTCCATGTGCAACCTCCAAGGAAATCAGGCAGCAACCCCGTGCTGCCTGATTTGAACCAAATTTAGCGGTTCGCGCGCCGCGCCGACCGCGTCGGTTTACAGGAAAGCCAGTGCGGCCTCTACGAATTCGTCCGGCTTTTCGATCTGCGGCGAATGACCGCAGTTGGAAATGACGGTAACCTGCGACCCGGCAATCGCTTGCTGATAGAGTCCGGCGCATTCCACCGGCACCAGGTTGTCGTTTTCGCCCCAAACGATCTGTGTTGGAACGCTCACGCGCCCCAGCTTGGCCGGCAGCCGAGGATTGTGCATGTAAGGTTTCCACGTGAGGCGGATCGCCATCTCGCGGTCTGCCTCGGCCTGCTGCACTTCGTCAGGCGTAGGAGGGGCCCCGAACATCTCGTCCCACTCGGGCACCTGCGATGGGTCGTGGTAGACCAGTTCGCGAACTTGTTGGGGGCTGATTATGAAGATATCCGTGATCTCGCCGTCATTGGGCTTCACTCCCGCCGCGCCTACCAGCATGACCTTGCTGAAGGCGTGGCCGGTCATGGATAGCATCTCCGCTGCCAGCCAGCCCCCCATGGAGAATCCGATTGCACGGACGTTTTCGAGTCCCTCCTGCTCCTGGTACCACGTATAGAAACAGGCCAGATCCTGCATGGTCTCAACCCAGCCGGGACGGTCGCTCTTGCCGTAGCCCGGATGCGAGGGCAGGTACACGGTGAATTTTTCGGCCAACGCCTGGGCGTAGCGGCGCGGACCGGCGTTCCCGCCGGCGCCGTGCAACACCAGCAGAGGGTCGCCGGATCCTCCCTTGTAAACCTGCAGGTTGCCGCCGGCGACGGAGATGGTTTCCTCGGTAAAGATTGGCATTGGGATGGTTGCTCCTGATGGCTTTGGTAACGTGCGTCGGGACCCGACGACCGGTTGTCGTCGGTGTGGGGGCGAACGATCACTCGCCCCTGCTCGAGTGTCTATACAGTGGTGAGGCCGGGCATGACGCCTTCTTTCTGGAATGGGTCGGTGAGTTCCAGTTCCTCACCGATCTCACGCAGAGCCGGCAGCACCTCTTCGCCCATGAGTTCCAGGCAGCGCATGGTGTCCTCGTGGCTGATGGAACCGTCGTTGGTCCATACCGCCAGGATGCCAGGGCGCATGTAGCTGAGGACTTCGCGGAGTTGGCTGATGACAGTATCGGGGCTCCCGATGATCCACCGTTTGGAGTCCAGGATCTCGTCGTAGTGCGCAGAGTCTAATCCGCCCACGCGGAACGGGTCGCTGCGAATCTGCTCGCGCAGGCGTAGGAACCGGGGATCATCGCTGCGGCTGCCATAGCCGACCGGGGAAGCGTAATCGCGCGGCAGCGGTATGCGGCCGACCCCGATGTTGCCGACCATGTACCCCTTGCCCACGTCGTACGCCTTCTCGTCGGTGTCCTGCACATGGATACGCACCAGGTAGCCGAAATTCTCGGGACCGGGCTCATAGCCGTGTTCACGAGCGGCCTCGGTGTATATGCATTTCATGTCCTGGGTGCCCTGTGGGTCGGTTTCCAGGAAGATGTACGGATAGTTGCGCTCAGCGCACCACACCAGGGTCTCAGGGCTGCCTGTGCCGGGAATCCAGACCGGCGGGTGAGGCTTCTGGAGCGGAGTCTGGAAGGGGTTCACCACGCGGAAGTGATAGTGATCGCCCTCCCAGCGGAAGGGGCCCGGCGTAGTCCATGTCTTGATGACCAGATCGTGGGCTTCCTCGAATCGGGCGCGGTTGTGCAGCGGGTTGGTGTTGGTCGCCAGGCTCTCGACGCCGGTGCCGCGCACGAAGCCGGAGACCAGCCGGCCGCCGGAGATCATGTCGATCTCGGCCAGTTCCTCCGCCAGCCGAATCGGGTTGTCAAAAATGGGCAACGGATTGCCCAACAGGACGATCTTGGGCTTTTTAGTGTTGCGCGCCAGGATCGCCGCCTCCAGGTTCATGGTCGCGCCCAGGCAGGTCGGTGTGTTGTGATGCTCATTCAGCATCAGGCCGTCGAATCCGACCTCTTCCGAGTACTCGTACTCGTCGAGGTACATGTTGTAGAGGTAGTGGCCCTCCTCCGGGCTGAAGTTGGAGTTGGAGAATGTGAGTCGCACCGCCTCGTTGGGGGAGCTGCGAACATCCTCCTCCGTGTAATTCACGTAAGCCCGTTCGGTAAAACGCATCAGGAACATGGAATGGCCTCCTGCTGTGGGTCAGCGTGGGCGGTGATTCGTATGGGATAGCGTCATCATACACTACGGCTCCGGCTGGGCACGCTCCTCAAGTTGCGCTTCCAGCTCTCGTATCCGGTGGTCACGCTCCTGTAGGGCCTCCTGTAGCGAAAGCCGCACGCCCCGTCGGTCCAGGAGTATTTCGCCGGTTGCGGGATCCTGGAGTTGCACCGCTCCTTGGTTCCAACGCAGATTCAGGCCAAGCAGGCGGCTGTAACCCCAACTGACGCCATCGGAGCCTGCGTTGACGACCAGGGGACGAAAGACTCCGCAATGCAGCGAATCTCCAGCCAACGCTGTTCCGTATAGATCACCGCCGGTCCGGTCAAACCGCCAGTATTCCCCAACTCCCAACCGGGCGTAGAGTTCGCGCTTCCATCCGGTATCGTTGTCGGCGGTGCTCTCAGAGGCTACTTCCAAAACGAAATCCGGTGCCTTGCCCACTTCCCAGATTACGTACCCGTTGCGCTCCCTGATGGCGTCGACGTTTACTCCAAACGCAACATAAATGTCGGGTTGCACTCGGCGGTTGCGGTCTTCAGGGTCGTAGTAAATGATCGAGTTGGTGTCAATGAACACATCCGCGCGGTCTCCAACCACCAAATCAGTCAGAACCTGGAACACATAAATGATGTCGGGATTTTGCAGCATGAGGTCATCAGGAGCTTCTGCGTCGGGAAGCGATGGCGCGTCCGCCGCGAAAAACGGGTCAAGGTTTGGGATGCCCACACTGCCGGCGGGCGCATAGACCGGTTTGGTCGTCATATCACGCCTCCGATACGGTGGCCTGCTTCTTGAAGTGCGGGATCACCTCCGCCGCGAATCGGCCCATCTGGTCCTTGAACTGGTTGGTGGTCGCGCCCATGGGGAAGGCGATCATGATCTGTTCCAAACCGGGGTACCTGTCCTGTAATTCCTCCAGATAGGCGATGGTGTCCTCGGGGCTGCCCGCGAACCAGGCGCGGTTATCGATCACGTCCTGGAAATTGGTGCCGGCCGCGATGTGCCTTGCCACCCCTCCAGGCCCGGTGGCGGAAATCTGCTGGTCGCTGTAACGCAGCATCCCCAGCGGAGCGGCGAATTTGACGTGTTCCTCGAAGAGCGGCTCAAGCTGGCGGCGAGCCGCATTGGTGGAATCGTCCACCATCGCCCACAGTCCGATGCACAAACCCTCTCCCAGCGCCAGGTTGCGACCGGCCCGCTGGTTGGCGGCCTGGTACCGCTGCACCCATTCTTCCACGTACTGCTCCCCGGTACCGAGGATCACGCCCTTGATGCCCCACTTCGCCATGAAATCCAGCGCCCGGTCGGACGCGCTCACGATGGGCTGCCACACGTCCACCGGACGGGTGCGCGGCCGGGGCACCAGCGTGACCTCCTTGAGGTCATAGCCTCGATAAGGGATATCCGGCGGGATGGTGTAATGCTTGCCCTGGTGGGAGAAGGCGTCGCTGTTGAACGCCTTCATTACGATCTCGAACTGCTCCTCGAACAGCTCGCGGTTCGCGTCCCCGTCGATCATGGGAGCCCCGAACGACTCTACCTCACGGGTGTGGTACCCGCGGCCGATGCCGAACACCACCCGCCCCTCGGTGAGGATGTCCACCATGGCGAAGTCCTCGGCCAACCGGATGGGATGCCACATGGGCAGGATGTTGAATCCGCAGCCGAACTTGATGCGCTTGGTGTGCTGGGCCAGGTACTGGCTCATGATCAGCAGGTTGGGTATGCACTCGTATCCCTCGCGCTGGAAGTGGTGCTCGGCCATCCAGAGGATGTCGAAGCCCAGGTCGTCCAGGAACACGGCGGCTTCGCGCGCGATGTCCATCGCCAGTGACAGACGGTCGTTGTCGTACCAACGGTCATTGGCGGGGATGCCGTCGAATCCTATGCCGTCACCCTCCAGGACATGGCCGGCGTAGAGCACGGAAAAGTCTTTGATCATGGAAATCGCCTCCGAGGTGGCAGTGCCTTCGAATGCGCCTAGAGCCAGTTCGACTGTACCGCGCGGCTGACATCCGACATGAATTGTGTTACCATCGTCATGCTACCATCGCAGGCAAAGACTGTCATTTGTCCCGAATCGTGAGCCGCAAGCGGTAGCCTTTCTTAACGTTTTACCAGCGTCCGGCCGATCGGGTCCAGATTGGAGGAGGCTGATTTTTTATGCCCAAAGTACTCATTACCGACAACGTGGCCGCCGAGGGTGTCGACCTGCTTAAAAAGCACGTGACCGTCGACGTCAAGCGCGGCCTTTCCCCCGACGAACTCGTCGCCACCATACCCGCCTATGATGCGCTGGTGGTCCGCAGCGAGACCAAGGTGACCGAACCGGTGATTGCCGCCGGCGGCAACCTGCAGGTCGTGGCGCGGGCCGGCATCGGTGTGGACAACATCGACCTGGATGCCGCCACCCGTGCGGGCGTCGCGGTGGTTAATGCCCCCATCGGCAACACTGTGGCCGCCGCGGAGCACACCGTGGCTCTGATGCTGGCGCTGGCGCGCAACGTCCCACAGGCCTACGCATCCATGAAGGATGGCCAGTGGCAGCGTTCTGCCTTCATGGGGATCGAGGTACGCAACAAGACCCTTGGAATCATCGGATTGGGTCGCGTGGGATCGGAGGTGGCGCGGCGAGCCGCCAGCTTTGGCATGCGTCTGGTCGCCTACGATCCATTCGTGGCGCCCGATTTCGCGTCCCGAATGGGCGTCGCCGTGATGTCGCTCGACGAACTGCTGCCCCAGGCCGATTTCATCACGCTGCACACGCCCTTGACCGCCGGTACCGCCAACCTGATTTCGGGGCCGCAGCTGGCCAGGATGAAGCCTGGCGCGCGACTCATCAACGTGGCGCGGGGCGAGCTGGTGGACGAGGAAGCGCTGCTGGAAGCGCTCGAAAATGAGCACTTGGGCGGGGCGGCTCTGGATGTATTCACCAACGAACCACCGGGCGACCTGCCCCTCCTCAAACACCCCCGCCTGGTGGCCACGCCCCACTTGGGAGCATCCACCCAGGAGGCGCAGCGAGAGGTCGCGATCGAAGCCGCGGAGCAGGTGCTGGCCGTGCTGGATGGCAAGCCCGCCCGCAATACCGTCAACGCGCCGTTTGTCCCGCCGGAAGTCCACGCCATCCTGGCTCCATACGTGCCGGTGGCATCTATGGTGGGGCGCCTTTTGACCAGCATGGCGAGGGGCCAGTTCGTCGGTATCACCCTGCACTACCAGGGAGAGATCGCAGAGCACAACACCGCGATTCTGAAAGCGGCGGCGCTGGTGGGCCTGCTGGGTCAGGTGAGCGGCGAGGCCGTCAACATGATCAACGCCCCGGTGCTGGCGCAGCAGCGCGGTTTGCAGATCACCGAGCAGACTTCGTCCGATAGTCGGGAGTATGCCAGCTTGATCTCCGCTACCCTGCACACCACCGGCGACGACCTCACCATCGCCGGAACATCCCTCCGCGACGAGCCTCATTTGGTACGCGTCAACAACTATTGGATGGATGTGGCCCCGTCTGCGCCTTACATGCTGTTCGTTGACAACCAGGACCAACCCGGCATCATCGGAGCGGTGGGCACCACTGCGGGCCGCCACAACATCAACATCAGCTTCATGGAGGTGGGACGCATCGCGCCCCGTGGTCAGGCCATGATGGTGGTGGGATTGGATGACCCAATTTCCGACGACGTGCTCGCCGAAATCAAAGCCTTGCCCCAGGTGGACGACGCCCGGGTGGTGGCCATGTAGCGGCGCTTTTCCGTTCTGTCCGGATGTCAGCGCCGCGGGATGATCCGGCCGCCCCGCAACGTTTTGCATCCTCGGCAGGCGGTCGAGTTCCGGAAGCGCCAGCAATCAGAGGAGCGCCAGGTTCGACACAATCGGCCTGCGGAACATCCAGGATTGGACAAATCGCTCTCCCACCTGTAAAAATGCCCTTGAATATTCTCAGGAATTGATGGAGTTGACACCATGGCAGACCGCATCGCAATCATGGGTCCCGGCGCTGTTGGCAGCTACGTGGGCGCTTTCCTCGTACAGGCCGGCGAGGACGACATCACCTTCATTGATATGTGGCCCGAGCACGTCGAGAAAATGCGCGCCGAGGGTCTGCGGGCCAGCGGCAGCCAGGGCGATTTCACCGTGCCGGTCAACGCCATGCACCTCACCGACGCGCAGAACATCACCGAGCCGTTTGACTACGCATTCATCACCGTGAAGTCCTACGACACTGAATGGGCCACGCACTTCATCAAGCGGTACGTGAAGGACGACGGCGCGTTCGTGTCCATCCAGAACTGCTGGAATGACCCGACCATAGCCGACATCGTGGGACCCGAACGGCAGTTGGGCTGCATCGCATCGCACATCGAGGTGGCTTTGTGGGAGCCGGCCCACGTGAACCGGGGCGGAGCCCCGGGGCGCGACCACGGCCACACCGTGTTCCGCGTCGGTGAGTTCACAGGCGCCGTCTCCACCAGGTCCGAAGCCATAGCCGCCAAATTGGACCACATCGACGCTGCCTATGCCACCGATAGCCTGCCGGGCGAACGCTGGGCAAAGCTCTGCCAGAACGGCATGGGCAACGCCATCTCGACCATGAGCCAGATGGGCAGCCAGGAAATGGCCGGCGACGCCCGAATCCGCCGCATCCGCATCAACCTGGCCAAGGAAGGCGCGCAGGTCGGCTTGGCCCAGGGACTCAGGGTCGTGGAAATCAACGGAACGCCGGCGGAGTTCTGGGCCGACGCTGACCGTGGCGACGTGTTCGAGGAACTCGACGGCAAACTGTCCCAGGCCGGCGGTCGGGTCAACTGGCTGGCTTCCATGGCTCAGGACGTCCATAAGGGCCGCAAGTCCGAGGTGGACTTCATGAATGGCCTGATCTGCGAGAAGGGCAGGGAGACCGGAGTCGCCACCCCTTACCACGACGCCATCGTCGAAGCCATGCGCCTGGTCGACAGCAAGGAGATCACTCCCGGTCCCGAAAACGTCGACCGCGTCATCCGCGCCGTGGAAGGCTAGCCCTGCGGCCGCCGCCATTTGACCGGCTGCCGCCACGACTCATTGCGCGACACAGGGAGGCCCACCATGTACATCACCGTTGAACCCGCCGGATTGATGATGCACACCGTCAAGCTGGTATTCGACCCATCGGATCCGGCCGCCGAAGACCAGCAGGTGCGGGACTACCTCAACGAGCACGAGTTGGAGCCGCGCTACCACTGGTTCGCCGAGATCGATGGCCTGGAAGGCCGCGAGTGCGAGATCATGCAGTTCGGCGGGTGTTACCTCGGCCGCAACCTACAGAACATCGGCCTGATACAGCGTCGTGTGGTCGAAGACGAGCTTTTGACCGCCGAGATCGAACGGCATCTGGCGGCCGGGACCCTCGACGGTTTGGCCGCCGCTCCGGAACCCCTGCGTGTCGAAGCCATCGCATCGCTGATCGACGAATTCCGCGTTGAAGAGAGCTTTGGCCAGGACGATGCCGGCGAACTCAGGGCCACGCTGGACGTTGAGACTTTGCAGCAAGCCGCCGCCCGGGTGTTGGCGTCTGCCGCGGAGGGGTAGGAAGCGACTGATGACGACGGAAGCTGCCCACTGGGGCTACTCAGGCACGGAAGCGCCCCAACATTGGGGCTGTCTTTCTGAGGCGTACCGGCCATGCTCGGAGGGCGTTGAGCAGTCGCCGGTGAACATCACGGCATGTGAACCCGGTGAGGGCCCTGGCCTCGCGTTCGACTACCATGGTCAACCCGTCACCGCGCGGAACAACGGCCACACGGTGTACTTGGATTTTGCGTCGGGAAACACCTTGGACATCGACGGGCAATCGTACGAATTGCAGGGTATCCACTACCACTCGCCGGGTGAGCACGAGGTGGAGGGTGAGCGATTCGCCGCCGAGTTGCACCTCGTGCATCAGGACGAAAACGGGCGTCTGGCCGTCGTGGGGCTCCTGTTCCGGTCGGGTTCCCCCAGCGCCTCGATCCAGAGCATTCTCGACGCCGCGCCGCACGTGGGAGACACCGTCGATATTGAGGAGGGCCGTCTCGCCGCGAGTTACGTCCCGGACCGGCGTGGATATTTCACCTACGCCGGTTCGCTGACGACTCCGCCCTGCACCGAGGGTGTGCGGTGGATCGTCATGCAGTCAGTGGATACGGTCTCCCAGGAGCAGGTCGACGCGTTGCAGGCAATCACCGGAGGACCAAATAATCGTCCCGTGCAGCCCATCGGAGACCGGGCGATCTCCTCAGTGGGAAGTTGAGGGTTTGACTGCAAGCGTTACGGCGACGGGCATGCTGGCCGATCCGAACCGTTCGAAGTTATGCCGTAGCAATTGCGGACCCATCGATCGAACATGAGCCCGGGCATTCGCCCGGGCTCATTACATCTGGTGGCGCGAAACTCGTCGCGATGCGTCGCATAGTTGGGAGGCGAGGGACTCAACCCCCGCGGCCCACGAAACACGCCGGCCATTCCCATGTGCATAGTTGGCCCATGCCGTCACACCTTGTCACGGCACATTCATTTCAAAACAACACATTCCTGCAGGCGTTTTCACTTTTGGCATCGCGGAGTGTTTTGCTAACCTGCATAACAATTCGTCACGTGAGGCATCCCTGTTGCGGTATCTGTTCCGCTTGATGACCCGGTGGTACCCATTCCCTTCCGGAATCGGCCCCGATCCGCATGAAGATAAGGCGGGTACGCTGGCTGCCCGAGGGAAGATGGTTCGTCCTCGTTGGCTCATCACAAGCGCCGCGGGTTTGTTGGCGCTCGCTGCGCTGGCGCTTTCCGCTCTATCGCCCGGATACGTTGGGCAGGACGGCAACGTTGCGTTGGCCCATACGCCGGCCTGCCCCAGTTCCCTGCCCGCAGCGGACGGCGAAACTTTTTGGACCGACTCCGACGGGAATAAGTGGTACATCATCCGTCAGACTGCGAGTTCAGGATACACCACTGTGCAGGCGTACGTTGCCTCCACCAGTTACGACTCCGGTTACATTCCCAGCTCGCCCCACGAGACCTGCAATCTCAAGGTTCGCGGGCCCGACGACACCGCAGACCTGGATCCCCCCGTGCAGATATTCTTCCCGGATGATGATGATGACGACGACGCCCCGGGGGGCGGCGCCACGCAAAATACGCCGACCCCGTCGGCATCGTTCACCCTGACCGAGTCCTCGGAGGGCTCGGAATCCTCGGACACGACTGGCCTGGCCACAATCGGATTGGCCTGGTTCGCCTATTACGGTACGGAACTCACCATCGCCCTGGCCCTTTCGGACCTCACCGCCGACGCCGACGCCGATACCGTGGACTACCATTTCCGCGTCCAGGTGAAGCAGGGCACCATAATCGACGAGTTGTGCCAGGGCGACGGCATGAACGATATTCTCGAGCTGAAGACCAACACTGGTTCATCCATCCAAACGGCGACGATCCCCGGCACCTGCCCAGTAGGCACCTACACGATCTTAGTCGAGTTGGGCGGCGGCGGCGATACAGACCTGTCCGATCCGATTTCTACCGGCACCGGGTTCCTGGTCATCGGATCCCCACCTGCGTCCCAGTCGGGACAGGACGGCAACAACGGAGGCCAGGGCAACAACGGAGGCCAGGGCAATAACGGCGGTCAAACCAATAACCAGAACAACAACGTCCAAACCGTGAACACCGTTGTTCTCAGCGAATGTGGCGACGCCGAACGGGGTAGCAACGGAACGCCGGGCACTCCCTCGGAACCCACCCTTGTGCTCACTCAGGATACAACCATGGTCGGAGTCGGTTGGACCGCTCCCAGCGACAACGGTTCCGCGATCCTCGGGTACTCCATCATGGTGACGCCGCAAGGCGGAACCGCGACTACCTTGGACGCTGGAGGCCTCAGCGAAATCATCAGCGGCCTGACTGCCGACAACACCTATGAGTTCAACGTGTCAGCATGTAACGCCGTGGGATTCGGACCCTGGTCGCCCGGAAAATTGCTCACAACCGCTGCTACTGTCGGCACATCGGGCGGCAACACCATCGGCGACACCAACAACTGGTGCGGAATAGCGCTGGCCGGCAGCTCCGGCACGCCCAGCACGCCTGGCGTTCCGACGATTACCAGTGCCACCGATACCTCCATCACAGTGACGTGGACCGCGCCCACCGACGACGGCGGATCGCAGATCAAGATGTACGCTGTGCAGTGGACCCCGGCGGGCGGTTCCGCCCAAATGGAAAAGGTGATGAGCGCCACCACCTTCACCCATACCATATCGAACCTGGCCTCCGGCACCGGACACCTGGTTCAGGTTGCCGCGTGCAACGTGGTTGGAATGAGCGAATGGTCCATCGCGGCCGCTGTCCTGACCACGGGAGACAGGCCGGACCCCCACGCTCCTCAACAGCAGAATTCCGTAAACAATGAGGGCAGTAACACCGAAAACAACCCCAACGAAGACGACGTAGGAACTCAGACCGAAGACCCTATAGACTACCGGCCGATCGTGACCAGCCGGTGCACCGACACCGGGGAATGGGTCGGGCATAACCACACCAACGACAGGAACTACTGGGGCAGCACCGTCAGTTGTTTGGAGGAGCGGTTGATCGATAGTATCGATGACGTCGATCCGGATACTCCCGGAGCGCAACACGCGAGAATGTGGACCAGTGTCGGGTGGAGCGACCACAAGCATTATTCTCAAGATGAGAATGGCAATTGGGTCATCGTCTCAGACATTTATGATCACGACGGCGACGGCAATCCGGACAACAACAGTTGTAATGCTTTCCACATCGCCGCTCACGCGGGACCCGGTGTTACCATCAAACCCGGATGCGGGCCGTAGCGGGCGACGAACTATGTCGCCCACGTCCCGGCGTCTCAAAATTCTCATTAGCCGACTCGTCCCTCGTGTTCTCTGCGCGAGGGTCTTTGCATGTCTGCTCAGTTCGCCAGGGCCCCACACCCAGCGATGAGCGGTATTTTTGCCCATATTCGCCCGTCGGATTGTTGAATGTGTACCTTGAGTTGGCGATTATGTTAACGGACTGTCCTTTCGTTGGCGCATGCCGTCGAAATCGGCCGGCGGTTGCCGGCCGGCGGTTCAATGATCCACGAGGTTTATCATGCCCACAATCAGCATACGAACTGCTGCTACCTTTGCTACTCTGGCGGCGGTGGCGATCCTGTGCTGGGCAGCAATCGGCTGCGGAGGCGACGAGGAACGATCGGACAACGAACAGAACGTGGAAGCCACCATCGACGCCGTGGTGTCGGAGATCTCGGCAACCCGGGCGGCCGCAACCCCCCCGGAAACTCCCTTATCGGCGACGACCGCTACGCCCCGACCGACTCCCAACACCATCGTGGTCGCCACGGCCACCCCGACCATAGCGTCGCCCGGCGCTCCCGAGATAACTGCGACGCCCATGCCGGACACCCTGGCTCCATTACCGATATCCGACGCGGAGTCATTCCTGGGAAGCGTGTCAGATACCGAAACCGTATGTCTGTCGGCAGCGGTCCCTCCCGACAGGTTGGCCCTGCTGCTCGATTCGCCGGAGTCTGCCACCGCTCCGGAGCGCGAGGCCCTCATAGCGTGCCTGCGGCATGAAACGCGGCTCCGCCTTTTCCTGGCGCCGGTATTGTCCGCTACCGGCCGACTGAGCGCCCAATCGTCCGACTGCCTTTTCGACAGTTACAGGAACACGGACCTGCGAGCCCTGATGTTGACGGCGAATAGCGCTCCGGACGCCAACACCAACCCGGAGACGGCAATGGCCCTGGCAATGGTCAGCACGATGGTTTCCCTGGGTTGTTTGAACGAAGCCGAATTCAGTGCGGCGGGTCCGGCTTTTGGGGTAGGCCCCGAAGAATACGAGAACTTCCAGTGCGTGTTGAATGAGGTGGGTGGGCCGGAAAGGTTGGCCGAGCGCCTTCACTCCCAGGTTGACGTGCCGACTCCACTGTTTGAAGCGGCGTTCGCCTGCCAGGTGCAGGTCTCGGGTGCTCCTCCAGGCTGAGTATCAAAGTGGACGGTTTCGGGGCAAATGCCAGCGCATGCCGCGCCGGTCATTTACGGCGCCGGGATATGGTCATGGTGTCAGGGATTGCAGCCGGCCCGGTCCAGATCCTCTTCCAACCCGTCGAGGCCATCTTCCAATTTTTCCAGTTTGGTCATCGCCTCTTTGGGTTCGTAGTCGTCGTACGGCATCTCATCGATTTCGTACTCTTCAGCGAACTCTCCCGCCAAATCTCGACATTCTGCCTCAGGAGAGAAACTGGCCAGCAATATCAACTCTTGCGCTCGCGGCACTACTTCCTCTGCTTTCTCCGCCACATCATCCTCCGACGGCCCTCCGCAGCCAGGCAACACTGCGAGCAGCAGGCAGGTCAGAGCGGTGAGGAGCAAAGCCTTCACAAGACCATATACATCCGGGGAAAACTAGGTGCCATAATGGAGCGGGCGATGGGAATCGAACCCAC
>JAJDXU010000198.1 GCA_022823105.1 Dehalococcoidia bacterium | reverse complement strand
CGACCGAGGAAACGCTGGAGCCGGAAATACCCATCTGCGACACGCACCATCATTTCTGGGTTTCGCGTCCGGAACCTGCCGCATACCAGCGCTATTTGCTACCGGAGTTGGCTGCTGACGTGGGCAGCGGACACAACGTGCATTCGACGGTGTTCATAGAGGTGCGGTGCGAATACCGGCAAGACGGGCCAGAGGAGATGCGCCCGGTGGGCGAGGTGGAATACATCGAAACCATCGCGGACGAGAGCGCCACGGGCAGCCACGGCCTGACCAGGGCTGCGTCTGCCATCATCGGGCACGCCGACCTGAAGCTGGGCGATGGAGTCAGGCCGGTGCTGGAAGCGATGCGGGCGGCGAGCCCGAGCCGGTTTCGAGGGGTCCGGCATTCGACGGGCTGGGATGAGAGCCCTGAACTGGTGAACCGGGACATCCGGGGCGCATTGTCATCCGACGGATACCGGGCCGGCGGGCGAGTGATGGCCGACATGGGACTGGTGCTGGAAAACTCGCTATATCACCCGCAGCTGCCGGAACTGGCGGAATTTGCCCGGGCGGTTCCGGATTTGACCATCGTGCTGAACCATATCGGCGGCCTGGTCCGGGTTGGTCCTTATGCCAACCGGGACGACGACGTGCTGCCGGCGTGGAGGGCCGGAGTGGCGGAGGTGGCGCAGTGCCCGAACGTGATGATCAAGCTGGGAGGCGTTGGCCAGGTACGATATGGCTACCGGTGGGATGAACGTGAGACGCCGATAGGGTCGGAGGAGCTGGCCGGGACGCTGGGTCCGCTCATGAACTACTGTATCGAGCAGTTCGGGCCGGACCGGTGCATGTTCGAGAGCAATTTTCCGGTGGACAAACCGTCGTACTCGTACAACGTTCTGTTCAACGCATTCAAGCGGCTGTCGGCCGGTTACAGCGCGAGCGAGCGGGTGGCGCTGTTCCACGACACGGCGATGAGCGTGTATGGCATCCAGGATTGATGGCGGCAAACTTTGGGGTAAAATGCGCTCAATATCGGATCTGGAACCGGGTGGGCGTTGCTGGCCCGCTCGCGACGAAGCAGCAGCGAAGGAGCCGGACAATGGCAGAATTGGTACTAGGACTGGCATCATCCCACAGCCCTCAGCTCAGCACACCGGCAGATGGATGGGCCGGACGTGGTGAACGGGACAAGGGGCACCTGGAGCTCATCGGCACGGACGGCATCACCTCGAATTACGAGGACCTGCTGGCCCGTATCGACACCGATCAGATCGCACAAGAAATCACGCCGGAGAAGTTCGAGAAGCGGCACCAGCAGAACCAGAAGGCGATTGCTCACCTGTCCAAGAAACTATATGACGCGAACCTGGATGTGCTGGTGATGGTCGGCGACGACCAGCATGAATATCTCCTGGATGACAATATGCCGGCATTCTGCGTCTACTGGGGCGATGAGGTCAAAGTCACCGGTCACGAGGCCGGACCTTCCACGGGCGGGCGGCATCTGATTGGTTACAACACCGAGGACCAGCACGTTCCCACCGACTCCGCGCTGGGTCTGCACATCATCAACAGCCTGATGGACGCCGAGTTCGACGTGGGCAGCTCGAGGTTCCTTGACCCAACTCGCGGTCGCGGCGAACAGGGAGGAATCGGCCACGCATTCGGCTATGTGTACAACCGGTTGATGACGGACGGGGTCATTCCCACGGTGCCGGTGATGCTCAACACCTACTATCCACCCAACCAGCCGACGCCCAAGCGGTGCTACAACCTTGGGCAGGCCCTGCGCTCCGCCATCGAGTCGTGGCACAAGGACATTCGCGTCGGCATCCTGGCGTCGGGCGGGCTGAGCCACTTTGTGGTGGATGAGGAGCTTGACCAGCAGGCGCTGGCGGGAATGCAGGCCAAGAGCGTGGACAAGTTGATGGCGCTGCCGCGGGAGAAGATAAACTCGGGCAGTTCCGAGATACGGAACTGGATCGTGGTCACGGGCGCCACGGAGCACCTGGACATGGACGTTGTAGACTATGTGCCGTGCTACCGGTCTCCGGCGGGGACCGGGTGCGCGATGGGGTTTGCAACCTGGGATTAGAGGCTGACGTCCCGCGAAGGTGTGCAGCGGGCTAGGCGAAGGGGATACCGCAGAACATTGCGCCCGGTGGTCAGCGCTGATCACCGGGCGCTTTCGCACCGCGCGCGGCAGGTTGGCGCGAGGGAGCGCAGCAGAGCATCACTCGGATACCGCTGAAATCGCTCCGTCCCTGGTGTCGTGGATGGCCATTACACGGTTGAACCCGCTCAGCTGGAACACCTCTTTCACGGGCCCGATCGGTGAATAGATTGCGAACTTGGCGTCCTGCGCCCGCAGCCTTCTCACCAATTCCAGGAGGGCACGCATACCCGCGCTATTGATGTACTCCAGCCGGCGCATATTGAGCACCACGGCGCGGTCGTCGTCGGTAATCACGGCGTCCAAAAGCTGGCGCACTTCCGGGGCCGTGGGGCTATCTATGCGCCCATGCAACTGTATGTCCAATATTCCATTTTCGCGATCGTGCGTGATTTCCATTGTGTTATCTCCGCGGTGGATCAAAACCTGTCAGGAGCGCTCGGTTTAGCGGCATCCCGATTTCTTGATGTTGCAGATTATGAACCAGGCTTGAGGCATGCCCGCCGCTTGCAAACGGGCTCGTTCCCTTTATCCATGATACTCGCTATTGCTCGTGATTTCCTGAACAAACCACGGCGGGATAGGCGGCTGTCAACGGGGCGCCGGCGACTACGGATAAATGAGCCCCGACATCGTTTGCCGGAGCGGAAGCCGACGGGTTCCGGTTCCAGGCAGTGCGACGTGCGGTAAGCGCTTTCTTTATGACCGGAGGGGCTCTGCGATGAGGGCTTTGATGCGGTCTGTGATGTCGGACTGGTCGTAGGCGCGTAGCAGGTTGATACGGTTGCGGTTGGGGTCGCCGCCGTGCCAGTATTCGTAGATCTCCTGGCGCATACCGAAAGAAGACGCGGCCAGATCGTGCGCCAGCCTGAACAATCGCGACTTGTACTCCACGCCCACTCCCCGGCCCGGCATGTACCGGTCCAGATAGGGGCGAAACTCCGGGTTCGCCAGGTCGGCTTCGCTGGGCTGCATGATCATGCCGGATCCGGAGATCTCCCGCAGCAGCTCAACCATGCGCGCCGACATCTGGGCGAAGAATATGTTCATGCCCGAGGTCGAACCCAGCGACATGAGGCCGTTGTCCGCGAGGTAAGCGTTGTGCTCCACGCCGTCCATGGCGTGTCGCCACATTTCGGTGTACATGGCCATCTCGCCCAGCTTGGCCGACACCTCGCGGTATTCGATCACGCCGATGGCCTCGGCTATGAGAGTGGCCACGGCGGTCATCACCTTCATGCGCTGGTGGATGCGGCACAGGTTGCCCCAGCCTCGGAAGTTTGCATCCGACCCCAACCGTTGCAGTAGTGGCCCCGAGTCATACAGCATGAAGATACGGTCCCACGGCACCAGGACGTGATCGAAGAATAGCATCGCGTCCTGCTCGTCGTACGCGGCGCCCAGGGGATGCCCGTAGCTGCCGGCCCATTGGGACACCGGCTCCCGGCACAGCATCTTCAGGCCGGCCGAGTCGGTGGGAATCGAAAAGGCCAGTATGAACCTTGGGTCCGCGCGCCGCATGAAGGTGGCGGACAGGGAGACGTAGGTCTCGTTGCTGA
>JAJDXU010000199.1 GCA_022823105.1 Dehalococcoidia bacterium | reverse complement strand
TTCGGGAGGGTGCCCGCGAGCGTGTGCAGGCGTTCCAGGGCGTTTGCATCCGGCGGACGCATGGCACGGGTCCGGCGGCCAACTTCACGGTGCGGCGCGTTACTGCGGGCATCGGGATCGAGCGCGTGTTCCCCCTGCACTCGCCGCTGATTGAGTCCCTCGAGGTGACGAGGCAGGGCAAGGTGCGCCGGGCCAAGCTGTATTACCTGCGAGGACGGCAGGGCAGGGCGGCGCGCATCAAGGAACGGACCACGTACCGCAACCGCTAGATTTCAGGCGCGCGTTGAGAACCGCCGCCCGCGTTATATGGCGCGGTTGCGGCGGTTTCGCTTATTCTGTTGGCGTGACCGCTCATGGGCGGTCGGGGTTGAACCGTGAACTACGCCGACGTGGCCATCGACGCCGACTGGATTCCGGCGGGAAAGACTTTCTCGTACCGGATTCCGCGCCATCTCGCGGTGGAGCCGGGGCAGTTGGTGTGGGTGCAGTTCGGCCGCAGCTACGTGCAGGGCGTGGTGGTTAGCCTGTCGGACGAGTCGGCGGTGACCGAGGAGGAGACGCGAGACATCCTGCATCCGGTGGAGCCGTCGCCGTTGATCGGATCGTTGGGGTTGGAGTTGGCGGAATGGGTGGGCCAAACCTACCTGTGCTCGCCCTTTGAGGCGCTGCAGCCGATGCTGCCGCCGGGGTTTCGAGCTCACCAACGATCGAGGCTGTCGGCGGTGTCCGGTCTGGATGACGAGGCCGCGCTGGGGTCGTTTCGTGAGGCGACGCGCACGGCCTGGCACGACCTGCTGGAGAGTGGGCGGGAGTGCGATGAGGGGCATTTTTTGAGGCAGATTGACGCGGTTCGGCCCCAGGTGGGCAGGAGGGAACTGCAACGCCTGGTGGACCGAGGGATGATAAGCAAGCGGGTGAGCCTGCCGAGGCCACGCACTCACTCGTACCGGCGCTCCGTGATTCCCGCAGGTGAACGCGTGCCCGACAGGGCGGGAGCGCAGGAGGTTTCGCCGCGAGCCACCCGACAGGCCGAGATGCTGGCAGCGGTGAGGGAAGCATCAGAACCCTACGATGTGGCCGACCGGGGCGACGTGGCGGACGCGCTGCTGGCGCGCGGCCTGGTCGCGGAGGAGTGGCGACGCGTTGAACCCGACATTCCGACCGGCGCGGCTCCGGTGCGGCCGCCCCAGGTAGCGCTGACGGCCGAACAGCAGAACGCGTTGTCCAGCATCAAGTCGCGTCTGGACGATGCCGCGGAAATGCCCCGCAGCATCCTGCTGCACGGCGTTACGGGGAGCGGCAAGACGGAGGTGTATCTGCGCGCCATCGATCATGCCGTGGCGTTGGGCAAGCAGGCGCTCTACCTGGTGCCCGAGATTGCGCTGACCCCTCAGACGGTGGGCCTGGTCGAGGAACGGTTCCCGGGACGCACCGCCGTGGTGCACCACCGGCTGACGGAGCGAGAACGCTTCGACCAGTGGTGGCGCATCCGAGACGGGCTGGCGCACGTGGTGGTGGGCCCACGCAGCGCGCTGTTCGCGCCGGCGTTCAACCTGGGCCTGATCATCGTGGATGAGGAGCACGAACCGGCCTACAAGCAGGAGGAGATGCCTCCGTTCTACCATGCCCGAGACGCGGCGCTGGCGTTGGCGCGACGCTGCGGCGCGGTGGTGGTGATGGGTTCGGCGACACCGGACGTGACCACCTACCATGATGCGGAGCGAGGTCGCCATCACTTTCTGCGCATGCCGGACCGGGTTCCCGGGGTCGACGGTGTTCCACTGCCGTTGGCGGAGACGCAGGTGGTCGACATGAGGCGCGAGTTGAGGGAGGGCAACCGCAGCGTCTTCAGCCGCGCCCTCTCGGCGGCGATGGACGCGACCATTGGCGCGGGCCAGCAGGCGATTCTGTTTTTGAACCGCAGGGGGAGCGCCGCGTTCATGCAGTGCCGGGAGTGCGGTTGCGTGGTGACGTGCAGTCGCTGCTCGGTGGCGTACGCGTATCACGGGGATACGGGCCGGTTGCTGTGCCACTACTGCAACCGGTCCCGCCGATTGCCGCGGGCGTGTCCGCAGTGTCGCGGCGGTCGGATACGGGAGATGGGAGCCGGCACCGAGGCGGTGGAGGCCGAACTGAACAGGCGCTATCCGGGGGTGTCCATCGAACGGTGGGACTCGGACGTGGTGCGCAATCCGGTCGAGCTGGAGCGTGCGATGGGCCGGCTGGCGACGGGCGAGGCGCAGATACTGGTCGGTACCCAGATGGTGGCGCGGGGGCTGGATCTGCCGAACGTGACGCTTTCAGCGGTGCTGCTGGCGGACCTGGGGTTGAACCTGCCGGACTTCCGGGCTGGGGAGCGCGCTTTTGCGCTGCTGTGCCAGGTGTGCGGACGCTCGGGGAGGGGCAGTCAGCCCGGCCGGGCCATCATCCAGACCTACCAGCCGGACCACTACGCCATCATAGCGGCGGCGGCGCAGGACTACGAGGCGTTCTACCACACGGAGATCGATGCGCGGCGGCAACAAGGCAATCCGCCGTTCAACCGGATCGCGCAGATCAACTGCGCCGATTTGAGCGTGAGGGTGGTGCAGCAGACGTTGGAGGAGTTGTCGGGCCGGTTGAGCGCCAGGGCAGTGCGGGAAGGAAACAGCGACGTGGAGGTGGTTGGCCCGACCCCGTGCCAGCCGGAGCGAGTGCGAGGCCGGTATCGCTGGCGGTTGCTGCTGAGGGGCCGGCGGTTGTGGGAATTCCTGGATGGCGAACCCATCCCGCGCAACTGCCGGGTTGTGATTGATCCCGTTCGGCTGGACTGACGATACAGCGCGGGCCGGCCGAATCCGCGATGTGATACGATCAATTGTATGGCAGTGCCATGTCCAACGCAGGTGAACCATGAGCGGATTCGGAATGTCCTACGACGAACAGAAGAATCGCGGCGAGGAAATTTACAACGCCAAGATACGGCATTTGATATCCGATGCTGACGTGGGGAAGTACGTAATGGTTGACGTGCTATCCGGGGACTATGAAATTGGTGAGGACTCCACGAAAACCGGCCTCACCTTGCGCAAGCGATGCCCCGAAGCCGTGATACATGGCATCCGCAACCACGAGACCTACGTTGGTCGCTTGCGCACCCCGCGCAACATTCGGTACGTCGCGGACAGCCAATAATGCACTACGGCGTTGTTCATGGTGGTCTGGAGGCAAGCATTCCCCTCGACCTGGCCGCCCCTGACGGTTCGAGGGTTGAGGTGGATTTTGCCATCGATACGGGTTTCGCCGAGGAGATGACCCTGCCCCCGGACATCATTGACCAGTTCAACCTGCCAACCTTTCGGCAACTGACGCTCACCATGGCCGACGGAGCTGCATACGACGGCGACACATACGTGGGGAGTCAACGGTGGCACAGCAGGGTCAGGGAGATCGAAGTTATCAGCGTGGACGGCGACCCGCTGATTGGAATGAGACTGCTGTCCGGTTCCAACCTGAGCATCGACGCCGAACCCGGCGGAGCGGTTACCGTATCGGAGTTGGCCGCCCGCTAGCACTCATCCGACTGCCGGCGCGCAGTGACAGTAAGATCCTAACATTGGGGGCAGAATGGACCCGATTTACGCGGTGGCGGAACGACTGGGCCTGGACCAGGAACACCTCATACCTTACGGGCGGTACAAGGCCAAGATCAGCATGGACGCGATCAAGACCGACGGGCCGAAAGGCAAGTTGGTGGTGGTGACCGGCATCACGCCGACGCCGGCCGGAGAGGGCAAGACCACCACGTCCATCGGGTTGACGGACGGACTGGGCCGGCTGGGCTACAAGCCGGTGGTGAACCTGCGCGAGCCGGCGTTGGGCCCAATTTTTGGCATCAAGGGCGGCGGGACCGGAGGCGGCAAGGCGCGCATAGTTCCCGAGGATGAGATCAACATCCATTTCACCGGCGACGCGCACGCGGTGGGCTCGACCCACAACCTGCTGGCGGCGCTGGTTGAGAACGCGGTTTACCGCAATAACGCAAACGACATGGCGCCGGAGGGCGTTACGTGGTCGCGCGTTACGGACGCATCCGACCGGGCCTTGCGGCAGATCACGGCCGGCCTGGGCGGGAGCGCCAACAGCCCGTTGCGGGAGACGCGGTTTGATTTCATCACGGCGTCGGAGATCATGGCGATTCTGGCGCTGTCTGCGGACCTGAACGACTTGCGGGAACGCCTTTCGCGCATGGTTGTGGGGACCAATCGCAGCGGCGCGCCGGTGTCGGTGGGCGACCTGGGATTCGAGGGATCGCTGATGGCGGTGATGCGGCACACGATCATGCCCAACCTGGTGCAGACTATGGAGGGTCAACCCGCCATCGTTCACGCGGGGCCGTTCGGGAACATCGCCCATGGGTGCAGTTCGATCATCGCGGACCGTCTGTCGTTGGGGTACGCCGACCATATCATCACGGAGGCGGGATTCGGGTCGGACCTGGGGTTCGAGAAGTTCATGCACATCAAGACGCGCTCGGCCGGGGCGGACGGCCTGCCGGTGAGCGCGGCGGTGCTGGTGTCGTCGGTGCGGGCGATGCGCTGGCACGGCGGCGCGACTCGACGGCAGTTGGGTGAGCCGAACCTTGACGCCATGAAGGCGGGCGCGGCGAACATGGTGCATCACATCAACAACGTGCGGGCGTTCGGCCTGCCGTGCGTGGTGGCGCTGAACCGGTTCCCGGGGGACAGCGAAGACGAATTGCAGGCTGCCGCGGAGATCGCGATGGATGCGGGGGCCTACGCGACGGCGGAGTACGCGGGCTTCACCGATGGGGGCGAGGGGGGCATGGCGCTGGCCGAAGCGGTGGCGCGGGCCACGAGCGATGCGGACGCCGCACCGTCCCAAATCGACTACGCCTATGAGTTGGACGGCACCATTGAGGACAAGACCTTGGCGCTGGCGAAGCGCGTGTATGGGGCGGAGTCCGTGAGCTGGTCGGCGGAAGCCCGGCGGCGGGCGCGATTTTTCACCGAGCAGGGCTGGGGCAACCTGCCGATCTGCATGGCGAAGACCCACCTGTCGGTATCCCACGACCCCACGCTGCGGGGCAGCCCATCTGGCTACACTTTCCCGATATCCGACATCCGGGCGTCGGTGGGAGCGGGTTTCCTGTACGCTTTGGCGGGGCGCATCGAGACGCTGCCGGGGCTGCCGACACGCCCGCGGGCGATGGACATGGACGTTACGCCCGATGGCGAGATTACGGGACTGTAGGGCGGAACGCACCGGTCGGAGGTATCGGCGGGCGCGGACACTGTTCCTCCGTTCTGCGCCGGTGGCTCTGCTTTACACCGTTGGGCGGCCGAGCCTATAATTCCGTGTTCGTGGTTACGAATTTCGGAGCGCAAGCATCGCATTGATCCCGCATTCGGGGTGTTACCGTGGCCGTATTGGAAGTACGTAAATTTCCCGATCCAATCCTGCGTCAGCGCGCGGTGAAAGTTACGCGGTTTGACGACAGGCTGGCAAAGCTGGCCGCCGACATGGTTGAGACGATGGAGGCGGAGCGAGGCGTGGGTCTGGCGGCAAACCAGGTTGGAGCGCTGCAACGGATGTGCGTGGTCAAGCCTGAGGACTGGGAAGAGCCGCTGATACTGGTGAACCCCGAGATAATCCGCAGGGAGGGACAGCGCGAGGTGGAGGAGGGCTGCCTGAGCCTGCCCGGGTACCGGGGGATGGTGAACCGGTCGGTGCGGATACGGCTGCGCTACCAGGACCTGACGGGCAAGCAACTGCGCCTGAAGGCGGACTGCATACTGGCGCAGGCCATCGAGCACGAGACGGACCACCTGAACGGCATCCTTTACATCGACCACCTCATCGCCCACGACCAGTTTTTCCGCCTGCACGTGAACGAAGAGGGCGAGGTTGAGTACATCCCCACGGGCGAGCCGGACGCGGCAGAGCTGGAAAACGCGGCCCGGCGGATGAACCATGCGCCGCCGGTTCCTCAATTCGACCCCACCAACGGCAGGCCGGTGTCCTCGCAGAGCGAAGACGTAAGCGCCGCGGACTGAGATGGACGCTGACGGCCTGCTCACCCGGCTGAGCGGGTTTTTCGCTGCCCGGGGCGACGAAGACGTTTGGCTGGTGGGCGGAGCCGTCAGGGACGCGATACGCGGGCGAGAGATCCACGATATTGACCTGCTGGTCCCCGGGGATGCGGAACCGGTAGGGCGGGCAGTCGCTGAGTTCCTGGGCGGGACTCCGGTGGCGGTGGAGCCGTGGAATATCACCCGGGTGGCGCTGCCGTTCGGGACTGATGGGGCACGTGTTGAAGGCGCGCGGCCGTTCATCATTGACATAAACGGTCACCACGGTTCGTTGGAAGAAGACCTGCGCGCTCGCGATTTCACCGTGGAC
>JAJDXU010000223.1 GCA_022823105.1 Dehalococcoidia bacterium | reverse complement strand
GAGGCAGAATCTGGGGACCATCCGGGGATTGACCATGTCGGTGCAGGTGGGCGGGCAGGCCCTGGGACCGGTCATCGCCGGGTTCATGTTCGACTACTTCAACAGTTATCGCATCCCCTTCACATTCTTTGGCGTTGCGGTATTCTTGGCGGGGATCCTGGCGGTGGCTGCGACGCCTCCGCAGGTTCCGGAGTCCGAGCCTCGACAGTAACCGGGCTGCTATGGGTGGTGGTAAGGCGCAACCTTCGCCATAGCGGGCTCAGTAAAGCTCCTCAAACTGCTCGGGGGTCAGGCCGACCTGGGCACTCAATCCGGCCATCGTATAGGTGTTTGTTGGGTAATGATGAGGGATCCCAATTGGATTGGTCCTTTGGACATTATGATGTGACCGCTTCGGTGAACTACTGAACAGCCGATTTTCTGGAACGCTGCAATGACGCGCAGGTGGTTCTTACCCGGTATCGCTGGCACGTTATGGCCTAGCGTATGGCGCAGGTCTGACCACTGCTTCGGCTGTCGGAAACCCGGCGGCCCTCAGCCCACTGTGATAACCGATGACTTCCTCGTAGGCGTCACCTTTTGTCGGCTCCACTCCGTGCACCAGCGCCTCGTAGATGGCGTCGGCAATCATGTCCAGAACGTCTTGTGGGTATCGGCCGGCGCTTACCACGTCCATGGACGGGCAGAAAACCGCCCATGGAGTGCCGGGACTGCCACCATTGGTATCGCAAACCGGTAGGACTTCATATCCATATTCGACCGGCGCGCTGCCGGCCCATTCTGCCGACAGGGACTCGTCGGCGCCAGTCAACGGGGCAATCGCCACAATCTCACGTCGCTTGAGGACAATGATAGCATCGCCCGATTATGAAGCGGCGGGGGATGCCTGCTCCTCCCTGGGCAGGGAGTCCTCCCAGTCGGGTATCAGGACGCGAGATGACGATTCCAGCAGCAGGATGAAGAGGACTCCGGCGAGGCTGGCGGCGATGGAGATGACCCAGGCGAGGTCGTAAGAACCTCCTCCAATGTCAATGAAGCCAAGGTATCGCGTTGGAACTTCGGCGTTGCGGTAGTCGAATACCACGCCGCCCACGAGTCCTCCTATAGCCATGCCGAAGCCCGAGCCAAGGTGCTGGAATCCAAAGATCGACCTCACGGGTCCCATTCCATAGTATTGGCGGTTGGCGATCAGGAACGCTGACATTTCCCCGCCGAACCCGATGCCGAAGAGGACGGCGAACAGGTAGAACTCCCACGCGCTCTGGGCCCAGAACAGCATGATAACGGTGATGCCCTGGAGGGCGTACGGCAGGATCATCATCGTCGCCTTCGCGCCAAAGCGATCAGCAAGAATCGGGATGAACAGCCGGCTGCTCACGCTGGCCATGGTGTAGATGGTAACAATCCACGCGGCAGCGGCCAGGGACAACCCCTGCTCCGTGGCGAAGAAGACCACGTGCCAGATGACGATGGCGTGGCCCGCACAGCCGAGGAAGTGTATGAAGGGCAGGTTCCAGAAGGCGCGCGTCCGGCGGGCATGCTGCAGGAAAACCTTGCTGCGCAACTTTGCGGTTTCGGTATTCGCCGGAACCGGTGGCGGGTCGTCGTCGGTGCCGCCCAGGGGCCTCATCCCTCGGTCTGCAGGGTCGCTGTGGAAGAAGAACAGCAGGGAGAACAGGATCACTCCCCCAACGGCGGCGATGATCCAGAAGCCAACTTGCCAGCCGGTCAACCCCACCAGCAGAGCCAGGGCGGGAGCCGTTACCGATGCTCCCATGCCTCCGAAAGACTGTTGAATGCCGACCGCGACGCCGAGTTTCCTCTTGAACCAGGCGGCCACGGTGGTGGGGATGTTAACGGTGAAGAGGGCCTGCGCCAATCCCAACAGAAGGCTGTAGTAGATGTAGAGTTGCCAGAGCTGGCTTACGGAGCTGAGGAGCAGCATACCCACGACGTAGAGTGCAGCCGCGACAAACAGCGACTTGCGCGCTCCATAGCGGTCTCCGACCCATCCCGAGACGGGAGACAGGAGGGCGCTGGCGACGCTGCGGAATACCTGCGCGAGAACGATGGCGGTGACGCCCCAGGCGAAATCGGTCTGGAGAACGACGAGAATTACAGCGAAGGCCTGGCTGACGAAATTTGCCGTGACCCGGAGCATGGTGCCCATGCCGACCACGAGCCAAGCGTAGTGGTATTGCTCCCTTACGTAATTCGTCAAATCCGACGTGCCGATATTCAAAATGAATCACACTCCGTCGTTGGGAATCTGGATAGCAAACGGCGCGGCCAGCCCGAAATCGTAGAGCCATCGGGGTGAAAGAACAAGCATCCGCAATTGGGGCATTGTATCGCCGCCGGGATCAAGTGGCAAATTGACGCGACCGGAAGGAATCGGCCAACACATCCCGGCGGGTACGGCGATCGCGGCCGCGTGAACCCGCGAAAACTAAAATGACCCGCCGCGTCCGTGGAGGCGACGGGTCATATCGCGACGTTTCGTTTGGCTAGCGGGTGGCGGCTGCGCCCACCGTTTCCATGATCAGCTGGGTGACCTTGTACGGGTCGCAGTTGGCGTTGGGCCGCCGGTCCTCGATGTAGCCCATGCCGTCCCGCGCTACCTGCCACGGAATGCGGACCGAAGCCCCCCGGTCGGACACGCCGTAGCGGAACTCCCGGTACGAGCAGGTCTCGTGCAGGCCAGTCAGCCGCTCTTCAATCCGGTCGCCGTAGTTGGCGATGTGCAGGTCGTGCCGGGTCTCAAGGGCCTGCGCCGCTGCGACGCAGGCGTCGTAGTTCTCCCGCATCCGGTTGGTGGAGAAGTTGGTGTGAGCGCCCGCGCCGTTCCAGTCGCCCTTTACGGGTTTGGGATCCAGCGTTGCGCTGATGCCCCGGCGTCCGTCGACGGTCAGCACGTCTTCGCCGATGCGGTACAGCAGCCAGCGGGCCAACCACAGATGGTCGGCCACCGCCGGCGCGCCGATTGGGCCGATCTGGAACTCCCACTGGGCAGGCATGACCTCGCCGTTGATGCCGGAGAATTGCAGCCCGGCATACAGGCAGGCGTCCATGTGCTGTTCCACCACGGGCCGGCCGAAAACCTCGTCGGAGCCCACGCCGCAGTAGTAGCCGCCCTGGGGAGCGGGGAACCCATTGTCGGGCCAGCCCAGCGGCTTGACGCCGTCAAAGAAGGTGTACTCCTGCTCGATGCCGAACCAGAAGTCCAGGGACGCGTACTGCTCCGCAGCGGCGGCGCAGCCCGCCCTGGTGTTGGAGGGGTGCGGCGACATGTCGGTCAGCAGGACTTCGCACATCACCAGCTTGTGGTCTCCGCCCCGTATCGGGTCGGGGACTGCCAACACCGGGTTAAGCACGCAGTCGGAGTTCTCGCCGGGAGCCTGGTTGGTGCTCGATCCATCGAAGCCCCAAATCGGGGGGTCCTCCCCATCCGGGACTATCTTCGCCTTGGACCGCAGCTTGGCCGTCGGCTGCTGCCCGTCGATCCAAATGTATTCTGCCTTGTAACTCATGATGAAACCTCAATAGCCGAATTGCCCAATGATTATAGCCGAACTTTTCTGCCCTTACCGATTTGTAATAAGACTGTAACATTTCAGGCTCGGGATGACGCCCGCGGTCTCGCGCGGGCACCGTAAACGCGGTACGCCGTGGACACGCGCGACTTTCTCTCACGCTTGTCCAGTTCGACATCGCGAGGCGCGAAGTCCGCCTGAGCCGGTCGGCGATCCTGCTCCCGTGGTCGCCCCCTCGCTCGGCCGAGATTGTCCGACATCCCTAGCAATCACGGATTGAGCAGGGTGGGTAAGTGTAGAATGCGAACCGCGGCGCAAGCTGAGCGAATCCCAATTGGCAGTATCTGGAGCTATCTAATGAACACTCGTGAGGAACTGAGACGCCGGGGCAATGCGATCCGGGAACAACTGCAACACGGCGCGTATCCGGTGCGGGAGAGGCCCCGTGCGACGACCAACATCCCGGGCCTGCGCAACTACACGGGCGAGTCCATCTTCGGCGCGGTGTGGGCCCGGCCCGGTCTGGACATCCGTTACCGGATGCTCGCGACCCTCTCCGTACTGACCTCATTGCAGCGGCTCTCCCAGTTTCAGACCTACGTCCACAGCGCTTTGAGCATGGGACTCAGCCCGGAGGAAATCCAGGAAGTGCCCATCCATTGCTCGCTTTACGCCGGGTTCCCGTCGGCCGTGAACGCTCTGGAACTCGTGCATGAGGCATTCCGGGAGCGGGGCGTTGAGGCGTCCCAAACGGAGGCGCCCGAACTCAGCCTGGAAGAGATGGAGGCGCGCGGGCGGGAGCTCCGCGAACAGCTCTTCGGCGCTGAGGGACAGCAGGGTTACGCCAGCGCCGTGGTTGATCTCGCGCCGGACTTGCGGACGCTCACGTATCAATACGGGTTCGGCGAGATATTCTTCCGCCCGGGCCTGGACCTGAAGTCCCGGGTGGTGTGCGCCACGGCCGCGCTGGCGGCGTTGAGGGCCGACGGTCAGTTGCGAAACTTTCTCCGCGCCGGCCTGCGGGTGGGTTTCACCCAGGAGGAGATGGTTGAGATCCTGATGCAGACCGGCGGATACGCCGGCTACCCGTCGGCGCTCAATGCGATCTCCATCGCGTCCGAAGTTTGGAGTTGACGCGACGGCGAGCCGGTCCTGGCTCTCGCTTAATCACGGACGTTGGCCGGCCGGGAACGGAGGGAAACGCCGCTGGCGTCACTCGAGCCGAACCGCCGGGCTGCCGGCTGTTGCAACCCTGGTAGAGGATCAACACTGATCCGCGACTGGCCAACGCTAATCCGTGGCATGCAGACGCTGGCGGTTCGGATTCTTTGCAATCGTCGCGCCACCGAAATAACGGTCAGCGCGCTCCTTGATTCCGATAGTACGGCTTGGGTGCCGTATGACGTTTTATGACGTTTTTATTGTCATGCAAGTGATACTCTACTCAAATCGGCAATCTGGACAAATTTCTGGAGGTAATCTACTCATCACATTATATTAATATTGTGAACTGTCGAATTCACTGAGGACCCGGGGCTCGCACCGCAATCTCGCGATTCAATTCAACTGAATGATCCTGCCGACCCTCTCCAGACTCAATGAACGCCCGGGGAATCGGGTTGACGAGATCGTTTGTCAACGATGTCAATTTTCACCAACATTGACCCAGTAAAGGGGAAAAATCGCCAGGAGCATTGACCCACATTTTCAGGACCATTGACCCACCCTGGGAGCCAGAATCACGACCATTGGTGCA
>JAJDXU010000320.1 GCA_022823105.1 Dehalococcoidia bacterium | reverse complement strand
CGTTCGCCAACGCGCTCTACAACCGGGGGATCGCGCGCCGCAACCTGGGAGATCCGCGCGCGGCGCTCGCGGATTTTGACATGGCTCAGTCGTGCGGCATGGATACGGCAACGCTGTACCACAACCGGGGAGTCGCGCACGCCGACCTGGGCGATCACCAAAAGGCCCTGGAGCAATACGGGCAAGCCGTCGAGCGCGACCAAAATTTGGCGGGAGTTTGGTTGTCGGTGGGCAACTCCCGTTGCGCTACCGGGGACTTGGAGGGTGGCGTCGAGGCATTCAACAGGGCGGTGGAATTGAACCCGCAACTGGCGGAGGCGTTTCGAGGCAGGGGCATGGCGCTTCGCCAATTGGGACGGGAGGAGCAAGCGGCGGCAGACCTGTTGGAGTACACGCGCCTGATGGCGAAGCCGGGCGATGGTTAGGGCAGAGTTTCGCAGGGTAGCAGCCGGCGAGCAGTTGGGTAATCTGGAATACCTGATTGACGATTCCGTGGTTCTCCAGTATCGGAACTTGGCGGGAAAGTGTTCCGGTTACCCGAATCTCATGGCCGACGACTGCGGATCGATGGCGATGGCCAGGTTCCGTGACGTGCCATTGCAGGTAGTCTGGCGTCGGTTCGACTTTTTGCGTCCTCCAATATCCGGCCGGCGCATCCAGGTCGGGGGATGGTTGAAGGATGTGACGGAAGTCGGGGGGAGCCCCTGGCTGAGAGTCTCCGCTTTTGCCGTGGACGAGATTGGCACCGAGATTCTCAGGTCCGAGGCGGCGTTCGTGGCCGTGCATCTGGGCGAGCAAGACAACAGAGCGGAAACGGACCTCGGCGTGCAGCGGCCTGCATGCGCCCAAAGCGATTTCAGCGAACGCGTAGGCGATTCGACTCAATTGGGCACGTGGATTGTGCCGTCGCGTGGTTGTTTGGGAATATTCCCGCATTTGCAGGATAGATCGGCTGGCCGGGAGGCGCAGATCGAAAGCAACGGGAGCGGGCAACTGCTGGCTGGCTGGCTGGAGGGGCAGATTGGTCGGATTTTCGGCGACGATTTCCGGTGGGGTGGGAGACTCACCCTGGCGTACCGCGCCCCGATTGTGCCCGGCGATGCGGTAACCGCGGACGCAGTGGTAGTCGAGCGGGACGAGGACCACGCTGGAACCTCATCGGTAGGTTTGGTTCTGGCCGCGCGGAATCAACGCAACGAACGGGCGGTGGTTGGAGCGGCTTCGCTGAAAATTCCCAGCCCCAGGCTGCTCTAGATCCCGAACCATCTCGATAGAATTTTCCCAACTGACGAATCCCGTTGGAGTAGGCATCCCAAAGGAGCAAGCATGCAGCAACGTCCACCACCATCCACCCCGGTTCCGGAGAACTGGCAGACTGCGCTGGCCATAGTGGCGCATCCGGACGATCTGGAGTACGGAGGCGCCGCCGCCGTGGCCAAGTGGACCAGCCAGGGGAAACGCGTGGTGTACCTGATGGTGAGCAGGGGAGAAGCCGGCATCGACTCGATGGACCCGTCGGTCGTGGGGCCGTTGCGCATGCAGGAGGAGAAAAACAGCGCCAAGGTGGTGGGCGTCGATACCGTGGAGTTTCTGGGCTATCCGGACGGCGTGATCCAATACAGCGCGGCACTGCGCCGGGACCTCAGCAGGGCGATCCGGCGCCACCGGCCCGACGTGGTGCTGACCATCAATCACCATCAGCAGTTTTTCAGCGGCCATTTGAATATGGCGGATCACCGCTGGGTGGGCCTGGCGGTGTTTGACGCCTCACGCGACGCCGGAAACCGCTGGATATTCCCCGAACTGCTGGACGAGGGACTTGAGCCATGGAATGAGGTGCGGTTCGTGGCGGTGTTCGGTTCGACGGTGCCAACGCATGTGGTGGATGTGTCGGAGCACTGGGAGACCGGGTTGGATTCGTTGCGCGAGCACAAAGTTTACCTGGAGAACCTGGGCGACGTCGGGAACAGTCCTTTTGAATTCCTGACGGCCCACGCGAGGGAGGCAGGAGCGGCGATCGGTTGCCGTTACGCATCGTACGCCGAACTGGTACTGATCAACGAGGCATTTTAGGGAGCGATGCTATGGCAGGATTCAGCCAAACACTGCGGGATGAGGCACAGCCGATCTGGGACGCGATTTTCCGGCACCGGTTCCTCCATGAGATCAAGGACGGGACGCTGCCCCTGGAGACTTTTCAATACTACCTGGGCCAGGACTATCACTACCTTGAGGGATTCGGGCGAGTGGTGTCCATGGCGTTGGCCAAGGCGCCCGACTCGGAGTTATTGCAACAGCTGGCGCACCGGGTCATGACACCCGTTGAACGCCCGCTTCACCACCGCCTGATCGAAGCGGCGGGCCTGACTATGGCCGACGTGGAGTCTGCCGAACGATCACCAACGAATACCGCTTACGTCAACCACATGCTGACCACGGCGGCTCACCATGGCCTGGGACCGACGGCGGCGGCGTTGCTGCCGTGTCCGTGGACGTATCATCTGCTGAAAGACGAGGTCGGACAGTCCGAGCATCCGCTCTATGGGCAATGGACACACTTCTATGTTGAGGGGTTTCTGCAGGCCAGCGTGGACGCCTGGCGCGGGTTCGTGGACGAAATGGCAGACCGGGTGGGAGACCAGGAAAGGGACGCCATGCGGTACGCTTTCATGGTGAGCAGCCGGTATGAGTACATGTTCTGGGATGCTGCGTACCGACGGGAACAGTGGCCGGTATAAGCCCGCAAACCCGTATAACCCCGCAACCGGTATGACCCCGCAAACCCGTATAACCCCGCCAACAAGGAGATATGCAATGCCTTTCGAGAAGATCAACGGCACGCGCCTGTTCTATGAAAGCCACGGTTCGGGTCCGGCAATCGTTTTCGCCCACGGGCGCGGCGGGAACCACCTGAGCTGGTGGCGACAGGTCGCGGCTTTCCAGAGCGATTTCCGATGTGTCACATTTGACCAAAGGGGCTGGGGCCTTTCAGAAGGGCCAGCGGAACCTCCGGATCCGGCCACGGTAACCGCAGACCTGGTCGCGCTGTTGGACCACCTCGAAATCGACCGCGCGATTCTGGTGGCGCAATCAATGGGCGGCGTCTCTTCGCTCGGGGTGACTCTGCATCATCCGGGACGCGTGAGAGGGTTGGTCCTGGGCGACACAACTGGCGGCGTGGGGGATCTCTCAGTGATTTCACTGCTGGACAACGTGCACCCTCCGGAGGATCCGTTCAGGCGGGCGTTGAGCGATTCGTTCATAGGTGAGCATCCGGACCTGACGTTCCTGTTTGGATCGATTGGACGCATAAACGCCCCCATGCCGGTGAGCGTCGTATCAGGGCTGTTCAGGAATCCGGACGGGCCCCAGGCGGCCGATCTGGCCCGGATGACCGTGCCCACACTGCTGGTGGTGGGCGAAGAGGACAAGATATTTCCGGTGAACGTCATCGAGGCTGTGCACCGACTGATCCCGGGCAGTCGCCTGGAAGTGGTGCCCGGCGCGGCGCATTCGACCCACTACGAGCAAGCGGGTGTATTCAACGCATTGCTGAGCGAATTCATCGGTTCGCTGGGCTTGGATGTGGCGGCGGCCGCTGACAACTGATCGGGCACCGCTAGATCCGAAAAGGAAAAGGAGCGGGCTGACGGCCCGCTCCCTCGATCTTCAGGGACTTGGATTTCAGAAGGGCAGATGCTCTGCGATGTCGTTCTCCGTGCGGAAGGGACCCCACTCGCGCGGGATGTTGAGGAGGCGATCCTCGAGATCATCCACACTGTTCTGCCCACAATAGGCCATGGCGCGATTGAATTCCTCGCGGAGCAGTTCGAGCATGTGGTGCACGCCTTCAGCGCCATTGACGGCGAGGCCCCAGTAGAGTGGGCGGCCCACTGCGACGGCGGTTGCGCCCAGGGCCAGCGCCTTGAGCACGTCGCTGCCGCGGCGCACTCCGGAGTCGACATACACTTCCGCCTTGCCGCCGGTGGCGGCGACGATTTCGGGGACCATTTCGATGCTGGACATGGTGCTGTCCAACTGCCGGCCGCCGTGGGTGGAAACGAGAATGCCATCCACGCCGTGATCCACGGCCATGCGAGCGTCCTCGGCGACGCGCACGCCCTTGAGCACCAACGGCAGGTCGGTCAGGCCGCGCAGCCATTCCACCTCCTGCCAGGTAAGCGGCGGCGTCTGGGGCATCTCCCAGGTGGGTGACTCGTCGGTGCCGCTGACCTCGGAGAGGCGGTCCTGCTGCTCGCGGAAGTTGCCAAGCTCCCCGGGGCGCTGGTAGCGGTTGCGCACGTCCCGTTCTTTGGGACTCGGCACGGGCGTGTCGACGGTCAGCACGATTGCGGTGAAACCGGCGGCCTCGGCCCGTTTGACGAGGTTCTCGGTCAGGTCATACCCACGATGATAGAGCTGGAACCAGATGGGCCCGGTCGCAGCGTCGGCTATTTCTTCCAGGCTGCAATTGGATGACGTGCTGCACATCATCAGGGTGTTCGACATGCCGGCGCCGCGAACTGTGGCGCACTCGGCTTCGGGATGAGCGTTGCCGTGCCCTCCGGTGGGGGCGATCATGACCGGGAAGCTGATGTCCTGTCCGAGCACGGAGGTGGAGATCTTGCGCTCGGTGGTGTCTCGCAGGAATCGCGGGCGCAGGGTCAACGATTCGAAGGCCGACCGGTTGCGGGCGGTTGTGATCTCGTCCATCGAACCCGCTTCGATGAACTCCCAGTTGTTATGGGGCAGGATCTGCTTGGCTCGGGCCTCGTAGTCGTAGAGATTAATGGGATCCAGTCTCATCCGAAATCTCCTTTGGTTGGGGTGGCGTCAGTTTTCCGACGTGCTGGGGACCAGGTTCAGGCGCACTATGGCGTCGGCAACATCGGGGAGCATTTTGTAATCGTCGCTGGACTGGTCAAAAGACATGGGGTGCGGGAGCGCGATGTTATGCACATTGCGAATCCGACGAACGGAGTGGCCAACCGACGACATCTGCCCGGAGAGTTGGCGTTCCGTCAATCCCATCGAGTCCAGCAGGGACTGACGCGACATCACATATCCACTGCTGTGGGCGACCCGATGGTACACCTGCTGAGCGTTGGGCGCCAAATAACGCCAGAAAGTACGAACGTGATCAATAGTCCATCGACCTTCCGGCACAGGCGGAGCGGTGGATGTGGCGGGACTCGGGGTCGTTGATGTTTCTGCATCAGTCTCCCCGGAGTCATCATCAATACTTTCGTCTGACGCTCGTACAGTCCCCGAGTCACCTACAGCCAGTTTACGAATAGCAGCGATCACTTCTTCGGCGTCGCCCTCTATTGTTAGCGCGACCTTTACCATTGCGGACCCTCACATAATCTAATAATGAAGGAGTTTAGCACAACAATGTCAATGGTCAATATCATTTTTGAGACATTTGATTATAAAAACCAGTGATACGATTCGTAGGGGCGGAGTCACGCCCCGCCCCTACAACATGCTTTCGAGATTGACGCCGGCAATTTGCCGGATGCGTCAACGTTCAGGCTTCGTCCTGGGGACCGAAGGGCACGATACCCGGAATCCACCATTTCTCCCACGACTCGTCGATCTTGTCCTGGAAGAACTTGAGGTCTTCTTCGGTGAGGTGAGCGAACCGGCCCTGTCGCTGCAGGTATTCGGTAACGGGCTTCCGCTGGCGTATGCCGCGGGCAATGGCTCGCGACGGCCCGTTCAGGATCAGCTCGCCATCCATGATTTCGTATTGCACCCAAATCCCGGTTTCCACCGCCAGCATGCCGAGCTCGTGGGAATATTTCGGGTCGTAGTCCCAACCCTTGGGGCACGGGTCGATGCTGTGGATGAAGGTCGGGCCGCCAATCGTCAGGGCCCGGCGGATCTTGTTGGTGAAATCCGGACCATACGAGCCACAAGCGGTTGCGACATACCGAACGTCGGGGTGGCCGGTAGCCAGCATCGGCACGGTGTTCTTCTTCCACCGGCGGTTCATGATGCGGTGGACCTTGCCCGGAGGCGAGAAGGTGGAATTTGCTCCCCACGGGCTCGAGCCCGAAACCTGGATGTCGGTGTTGGCGTAGGACTCGTTGTCGTAGCAAAGGATGAGCAGGTTGTACTCATCGTGCTGGAGGGCCGCGGAGATCGCCGACAGGCCCATGTCCACACCACCGCCGTCGCCGCAGAAGGCGATAACGTTGATGGGCTCTTCCTGCATCTTGCCCTTGCGCATCAGGGACGCGAGGCCGGCGGCGGTGCCAGTGGCGGCGGAACCGCTGGAGCCCAGCTGGGTGTGCATCCACGGCACGACCCAGGGGGTACTGTAGTAGGTCGTGTTGGCGACGTACATGCAGCCCGTGCTGCCCACCACGATGGTGCGAGGGCCGGCCGCCTTGATCATGAGCCGCATAACCAACGCGGACTCACAGCCCTGGCAGGTACGGTGCCCGGAGGTGAATCCTTCGAACACCGGGATCTGTTTGACGCCCCTAACCTGGGGGAGGTCTTGGGTCATGGTAGTCATAGCGGCTCTCCTATTCGCGGACACCAATCCAGGTGTTTACTTGCTTGACCTTGCCGGCGTCGATGGAATCCTGGGCCATCTGAGCCATTTCTTCGACGTCCCGAACCAGGACTTCGCGGCCTCCCAGGCCGGCGATGAAGCTCTGGACCAACGGGCGCTGGTCTAATTCGTACAATGCAGAGCGAACCTCATTGAACAGCACGCCGCCGTACGAGGGGGATCCATACGAGTAGTCGCGGTCCACTACGGCAACCGCCTTGCAGTTGCTGAGGGCGTCACGGACCTCGTCGGTGGCGAAGGGCCGGAAGAACTTCACGCGGACGAATCCGACCTTCATGCCCTGTTCGCGCATCCGGCGCACCGCAACTCGCACCGGCATCGCCAGCGTGCCCATTCCCACGAAGACGATGTCGGCGTCCTCGGTCATGTATTCCTCGATGAAGGGGCTGGGGTCGCCCCGCCCGAAGACCTGCTTGAACTCCTCGTAAGCCTCCTTGATGACATCGCTGCAGCGACGCATGGCCTCGTCAGTCTGGCGGCGAATTTCCATCAGCCAGTCTTCGTTGACCTGCGGCGCCACGGTGATGGGGTTGTCGGGATGGAGAAGGAGGCGACCGCGGTCATACCGGGGAAGGAACTGGTCCACCTGCTCCTGCGTAGGCACATGGACGATGGCCTGCGAGTGAGTCAGGAAGGAACCGTCGCACGAGATGGCGGCGGGCAGGAATACGCGCGGATCCTCGGCCACGCGCCAGGCCAGCAGCGCGGTATCAAGCGCCTCCTGCGCAGTCCCGACCCAGTAGAGCATCCAGCCCAGGTCGCGGACGGCCATGGCGTCGTTGTGCTCGACGCCGAAAGCGCCCGGGTCGTCCAGCGCACGGTTGCCGACCATCGCCACCACGGGAAGTCTCAGGCCGGCTGTAACGGTGATCGCCTCGAATGCGTAGAACCAACCCACGCCGCTGGAGCCGCAGAAGGTGCGGGCGCCCACGGCGGAGGCGTGCTTCACGATTTCGAACTGGGAGTGCTCGCTTTCAGCCACGATGAAATCGCAGTCGAAGGCTCCGTCGGCCTTGAGCTTGGACACGTACTGCATCACCGTGTCGTAAGGCCGGATGGGGTATGCGGTGATCACGTCGACGTCGGCGAGGGAGCAGGCGATGGCGATGGCTTCGCTACCGCTGATGAGCTCCTCGCGCTCGG
>JAJDXU010000337.1 GCA_022823105.1 Dehalococcoidia bacterium | reverse complement strand
CGCCGGACCTGATTTGGTCCGGCGCATCCAACGGCCAGGCTGCGAAAACACAGACACTAAACGACAAGGAGCATACGCAATGACCTCCACGAAGAAAGATCCGGTCATCGTGGTCCTGCAGCTCACCGGCGGCAATGACTATTTCAACACGGTGATCCCCTACAACGACCCGTTGTACTACGACAACCGGCCGACCATTCGCTACGAGCGGGAAGACATCATCCCCGTCAACGACGAGATCGGCTTCATGCCCACCATGGGCCCCATGAAAGAGATGTTCGACCAGGGCAAGGTTGCCGTCATTCACGGCATCGGCTACGCCGACAGCCCCCGCTCGCACTTCCGCAGCATGGACATCTGGCACACCTGTGAGCCGGACAAGGTTGGCACCGAGGGCTGGGCCGGCCGCGTTGCCCGCGAGCTCGACCCCGACAAGGAAAACGTGCTGACGGCCATCAACTTCGGTCATGGCCTGCCGCGCGCGCTGGCCGTTCCGGGCGTTCCCGTCGCCGCCATCGCCGACCTGAGCACCTATGGCCTGCTCACCGGCATCGCCGACGCCGACCAGCGCTCGAAGGCCCTGGACCTGTTCTCCAAGATGTACGCTCCCACCGTGGGCGGCAGCTTCGTGAACGACTACCTGCGCTCGACCGGCACCGACGCCATGGTTGGCGCCGACATCGTCAAGGTCGCGCCGGAGCAATACTCCAGCAACGTTGAGTATCCCAACAGCCCCATCGCCATGCACCTGCGGGACATCGCCCAGGTTTACATGGCTGATCTGGGCACCAAGATATTCTACACCCAGCACGGCAGCTTTGACACCCACGCCGGCGAGGCCGCAGCCCACCCGGTCCTGTGGAAGGAAGTTTCCGAGGCGGTCAGCGCCTTCTTCCAGGACATGAAGGAGCACAACACCGGCGAGAACATCGTCATGTACCTGTTCTCCGAGTTCGGTCGCCGCGTCCGCGACAATGGCTCCGGAACCGACCACGGCGCAGCCGGAGCTGCTTTTGTCATTGGCGACCCCGTCAACGGCGGATTCTACGGCGAGTATCCTTCCCGGAAGGCCGAGGACCTGGAACAGGGCGACCTGGTTCCCAACTACGACTTCCGCGGCGCTTACTCCAGCATCGTCGAAGACTGGATGGGCATGGACGCCAACCCCATCGTCAACGGCGTGTTCCCCAAGCTGGACCTGATCAAGAAGTAAGACTGCAGGCACAGCGTAAAGCGGCGCAACCGTCCGGTTGCGCCGCAACTGTCAGAGAATAGCAACAGGAGGATCCACTATGCCTCTAAACACCGTAGCGAGTGGCCGCGCGTGGCTGTACAGTCATAACATCGGCCGGAACGCTCAGGTGGGCATGGGGTTCAGCCAACCGGTTGGCGTAGTCGCCCGTCCCGACGGGACGCTATACGTGGCCAACCGATCCGGCGAACAGAATCCCAGCGCCCGAATTACCAAGTGCACGGTCGACCAGGAGTACATCGGCGAATTCGGTCGTGAGGGCATCGCCTACCAGGCCGGCTCCGGCAGCCTGTTCACCTGGATCACCGGCATCGCCGCCGATTCGGCCGGCAATATCTACGCGTCCGACGAGTGGAAGAACCAAATCTCGGTTTTTGACGCGGAAGGCAACCTGCTCAAGCAGTGGGGCGAAGCCGGAACTGGTGAAGGCCAGCTGGACGGCGCCGCCGGCCTCGCTTTCGACAGCGACGAGAACCTGTGGGTGGTATCGGCCAAGTCGAGCCGCGTGCAGAAGTTCAGCAAGGACGGCGACTTCCTGGGCGGATTCGGCTCCAAGGGCAATGGGCCCGAGGACCTGGAGATGCCTTCGGGTATCGCGTTTGACCCGTCCGGCGATCTTTACGTAGCCGACTGGGGCAACCACCGCGTACAGAAGTACACGGCCGGCGGCACGCATCTGGCGACCTTCGGCAGCCAGGGGACCGGCTCCGGCGAGTTGAGCCACCCGCTGGACGTTACCATCGACAACGATGGCGACGTGTACGTGGTTGACTGGATGAACGAGCGCATCGTCATCTATGACAACGAAACCCGTCCCATTGCTTACCTGACGGGCGACGCAGTCGAGGTATCTGATTGGGGCAACCTGTCCCTGGACGCCAACCCCGACATGGTAAAGGCGCGCCGCCGGGTTCCCGACCTGGAGCAGCAGCAGCGGACCTTCCGCATGCCTATGGGAGCCGACTTCGACCGGGTGAACAACCGGTTGGTAGTGTGCGACACCCTGCGTTCCCGGTTGCAGGTCTACGAAAAGGACGATAAATACCTGGACCCGCAGTTCAATCTGTAAGGTCTCCGGGAATTCTCGGTTGTCAGAGGGCCGGTCCAGCGACCGGCCCTCTTCGATTGACACTTGCGGTCTCTGACCATATCGTTAATCCGTTCCCAATTTTTCTTTTTGGGCGATCCGGCGTTTGCCAAAGGCACACGCACTACCAGGACATTACGTCTATGCCGCACGAGCGCGATTTCCTCTCAATCACCGATATGTCACCCGACGAGACGCGGTGGCTGCTACAGCGAGCGATGGAGTTGAAAGCCGCCTCTCCGGGTAGTGCGAAGCCGCTGGCCGGCAAGCGCGTCGCGCTGCTATTCGAGAAACCTTCGTTGAGAACCCGCGTCAGCTTTCAGATCGGCATCGCAGAATTGGGCGGTTACAGCCTGTACATGTCGCCAGACGAGGTCGGGCTTGGACGAAGGGAGCCGGTTTCGGACGTGGCCCGGGTGCTGAGCGGGTATGTGGACGCGGTGGTCGCCAGGGTAAACTCCCATGAATCGCTGGTCGGATTGGCCGAATACGGGAGCGTGCCCGTGATCAATGCGCTGTCGGACGTTGAGCATCCCTGCCAAACGATGGCCGACCTACTCACGATAGCGGAGACCCACGGAAGCACGGACGGCATTAACTTGGCCTACATCGGCGACGGAAACAACGTGGCGCGGAGTCTTTGCCTGGGGGCTCCGGCCGTGGGCATGAACTTCGCGATCGCCGCGCCCCACGGTTACCAGTTAGAGGAGTCGGTGTTTGATGCCGCCAGTGCCCGAGGGGTTCGGGCGGACGATGGACCCAGACCTACCGTGCATCCGCTGGTGCGACCGGAGGACGCCGTGAAAGATGCCAACGTGGTGTACACCGACGTTTGGACCAGCATGGGCGACGAGGCTGAGACCGAGCAACGGTTGGTGGCATTCCAGGGTTATACGGTGGACGACGCACTGATGAGAAAAGCTGCTCCAGGCGCCTGCTTCATGCACGACATGCCGGCGCATTACGGGGAGGAAGTGCCGCCCGGGATGCTGGAACATCCGCAATCCGTGGCGTATCAGCAAGCGCACAATCGACTGCACGCGCAGAAGGCGGTCCTGGAGTTCCTGTTGTCCTAGCCTGACTCATAGGGTGAACTACCACGCGGAGGTGTTGCCATGCCGGATCTGATGGGACCGTACACCAACATTCGGAACGAATTGAACCTGCCGGTACGGATGCGAGACGGGGTTACGCTTTTTGCAGACGTCTACCGGCCTGACGTGGACGACCCGCTGCCCGTATTGTTGCAGCGCACACCGTACGACAAGTCCCAGGGGCGAACCGGAGCGCTGGAGGTGATCCGGGCCGCCTCTCACGGTTACGCGGTTGTCATCCAGGACACCCGGGGACGGTACACTTCCGAGGGCGAGTTTTACCCGTTCCTCGATGAAGCCAATGACGGGTACGATACCGTCCAATGGTGCGCAGACCAACCCTGGAGCACCGGCAAGGTCGGGATGTTCGGCCGGTCATACGTAGGCGCGACGCAATGGTTGTGCGCGATCACCAATCCACCGAATCTAACGTGCATTGCGCCGGGGATTACGGCCTCCGACTACTACGAGGGTTGGACCTACCAGGGCGGTGCGATGGCCTGGGGCTTCGCGCTGTCGTGGACCATGCGGCAACTTACGATGGCCAACATGGGAGCCATCTCGAGTCGACATGAGGTTCCGGAGGGCACCCGTGAAGGGCTGCTGGCCGCGTTCAATGAGCTTGACTGTACCTTCAGGCATCAACCCATCGTCGACTTGCCGCACCTCAAAGCTCCGCTGGCCGGCTATTTTTACGACTGGGTCCGACACTCGTCCAGCGACGACTACTGGACCCGTTGGCGGATCGAGGACCACTATCCGCATATC